>JBPCRH010000408.1:0-5613 GCA_050997075.1 Chthoniobacterales bacterium | reverse complement strand
CCGTAGTTGTAGAAGACCTTTGGCTCGCGTGGACCGAGTTCCGCCGCGCGCTGGTAGGTAGCGGCGGCTTCCTTGTTCCAGCCCTGTTGGTTCTGCGTGATCGCCACCTGCATCGTGAGATTGGCGTCATTGGGATTGAGACGCAGCACCGCTTCCAATTCCCGTCGGGTAGTTGCGTCGTCTTTGGCAATACTGGCGCAGCGGGCAGAAGCCAAATGTGCTTCCGCGGAATTATTGTCGAGCCGGAGTGATTCTGCAGCATTGGCTCGGGCTTGTTCGAGTAGCGTCTTATCCGTCGAATCAAAAAAAGTATAGAGGATGCCTTGCATGAAGCTGAGTCGGGCACGGGCGAGGACAAACTTCGGATCGAGCGCGATCGCCTGTCTGTAGAACTCGATCGCGCTGAGATAATTTTCCCGCGAAGTCTCGGGCCGCAGTTGCACTTCGCGTCCGCGGAGATAGGCGACATAGGCGTCTGGGTTATCGGTCGGTTTTGTTTCGACGCGCGCTTTTTCCTGCGGGCTCAGCGTGGACTGTAAAGCTCTCGCAATTTCCGAAGCCAGCTCGCCTTGCAGGGTGATGGAATCGGCCAGAGTGCGATCGTAGCGTTCGGCCCAGATGTGCTGGTCGGTCGCAGTGTCGATTAATTGGACATTGAGCAGCACGCGATCGGCGACGCGGCGGACGCTGCCTTCGAGGACATTGGCGACGCCCAGCTCCCTGCCGATCTGCTTTAGATTACGCGTCGCTTTATCGCGATAAGACATCACCGAGGTGCGCGAGATGACTTTCAGGTCTTTGATTTTGGCCAGGCTGGCGAGGAGATCGTCCTGGATGCCGTCGGCGAAGAAAGCGTTGGCTTTGTCGTCGGAGAAATTTTCCAACGGAAGAACGGCGATGCTCTTCGCTGGAATTTTTGGTTTGGTCGCGATCGCTTGTGGCGCCGGCGGGGGTTCTCGATGAGTGAAATACCACTGGGCGAGACCGAATCCTCCCGCGACTAAAAGCGCGAGCGCGGCGAGGGACAAACGCTGCCTGCGAGTGGCGCGGGTATGTTGCTGCTGCGAAACTCTCAGCTTTTCCGGAGTCGCAGGATTGCCTGCATCCTCACGGTAAAGATTCACGATCGGGATAATGACGCCGTGCTTCACTTCGACCTCGCCAAGATCGTGTAGAAGCGACTGCCATTCGCGGAACTGCCCGAGGTCGTCCGCGACGCGCTTCGAGAGTAGAATATGCCCGGCGTCGCCGCCATCCATCAACCGTTGGGCGATATTCATGCCGGCGCCGGCGATATTGACGCGCGCATTCACGTCGGTGATTTCGTTGACCGGTCCGCTATGCACGCCCATGCGCACCTGCACTTGCGGATGCGCCCGCAAGGCTTTTGCGATTTCCAAGGCGCACTCGGCCGGCGCTTCGGGATGATTCCGAAAGACCAGCGCCAGGCCGTCGCCCGTCGCGAGGCGGATCAGCTGCCGGGCGGCCTCGGCGGTCCGGACCTGTGCGGTCTGCAGGACGATCTGGTTGAGTGTCCGGATCGCCTCGCTCTGCTCATTAATGAGCAATTTCGAATAACCGACGACATCGATGAACAAGATGTGGGCGATCTCGAGATGGAGGTTGGCTTGAAGATCAGACATGTGGTCTGGGCGGCGGAATCCAGCGAGAGGTAGGAGGGCGCGGGCCGCGAGTCGAGTAAAAAGGATCGCCAGGGCAGTGGCCGGCGGTGGCCAGCCTAACGACTCGCTCGAAAGGGCTCGGCCGCCTCGACGATGCGCGTCGCCGCCGGCGCGAGACCGGGCACGAGAGCTTCCAGCGGCGTCGTCGCGATCATGACCCGCGCGCCCGGGCCGACGATGTCGTAGAGCTGGATGATGTCGCGCGAGCGCATGCGGATGCAGCCGTAGCTCGCGGGCAGGCCAATGTTTCGCTCTTCCGGCGTGCCGTGAATGTAAATGTAGCGGGAAAAGGCGCGAGCGTTTTGCGGCTCCAGCCCGCGCAGCCAGAGAATCCGACTGACAATCGGATCGCGCCCGGGTGAATCGGGCGCGACGATTTCCCCGGTTCGTTGCCGGCTTTTAAAGACGGCGCCGCTCGGCGCGCCGCCGCCGATTTTGCGCGCGATCTCGAGATTCCCGAGCGGCGTTTCGCTCCGCCCGGGTGTGTCGCCGAGTCCAAATTTCGAAGTCGAAACCGGGTAGGTGGCGATCGGCTGCCCGTCTTGAAGCACGGCCATGCGCTGCTCCGGGATGCTCACGATGACCTGGTGATGGCGGTCCGGCGTGGTGCAGGAGCTGAGGCACAAGAGCAACGCCATGAGCGTGCCGAGAAGTGGCCCTGTAGACGCCTCCCTCCGGGAGGCGCGGGTGTGGACGCCTTCCCCGCGCACGACGTCTTCTCCCGCGCTTCGCAGAGCGAAGCGTCTACAGAGCGCGTTCATTCAGCGGGTGAGCCGAAAGAATTCCTCGGCCGTCGCGGTCGTCGCCTTTGCCAACTCCTCGAGGCTGATCCCCCGCGCACTGGCGATACTTTCCGCCACCAGCCGGGTGTGCGCGGGCTCGCAACGTTTTCCGCGATGCGGCTCGGGCGCGAGGTAAGGGCAATCGGTCTCGACCATAAATTCGCCTAACGACAAGACGGCCGCAACCCCGCGCACGGCGGCGCCGTTCTTGAAGGTGACGATGCCGGTAAAGGAGACGAGGTGGCCCAACGAAATGACTTCCTCGGCCTGCTCGCGGGTGCCGCCGAAACAATGGAAAACGCCGCTCACCTGCCGTCCATATTCGCGCAGAATCGCGAGCGTATCGTCCCACGCATCGCGCTGGTGAATCACGACGTTTAGCTTTAACTCCACCGCCAGATCGAGCTGCTGCTGAAAGAGACTCGCCTGTTTGCTTTTGAGTGCGCCGTCGTGCAGGCCGCCCTCGATTTCGTCGTCGGTTTCGGCCTGGAGCGCGTTGGAGATCACCTCCGATTTGCGCTGCCGGGCGAGCTCCGCGCTCGGCAGGTGATGGTAGTCCAAACCGGTCTCGCCGATCGCCGCGACGCGGGAGCTTTTCGCGAGCTCGCGCAAAGGCGTGATCACATCTTCGCCCGCCTCTTCCGCGTTCGTCGGATGCACCCCGATGACGGCGAAGACGTTGTCGTATTTCTCCGCCAGTTCGACCGCGCGCCGGCTGCTCTCGAGCGACGTCCCGATCGTAATGATCCGGGTCACACCCGCGGCGGTGGCCCGCTCCAGGATGGCGTCAAAATCCGGTGCGAAATCTGGGTAATCGAGGTGCGCGTGAGTGTCGATGAGCATCGGTGACGGTAGCGCAAGCTTCCAACTTGCAGCCAAAAAATCTCGCAAGCTAGAAGCTCGCGCCACCGGAGTGGTCGCTCTCGTTGTAGCCGGGGGCGGGGACCCCGGCAGGCTCGACACGAGCGCGCGAGTTACGGACGGGCCGGGCAGCAAACTGCGGACGGCCGGGGTCACCGCCCCCGGCTACACGGCTACGACGGCGCGACGGCGCCGCTGCTACCACTCTATGACCGAGCCGGCCCAGGTGAGGCCGCCGCCGAAGACGACGAGGAGGACGTAATCGCCGCGCTTGATCCGACCGCTGCGATTGGCTTCGTCGAGGGCGATCGCGACCGCCGCGGCCGAGGTGTTGCCGTAGACGTCGAGATTCACGAAGAACCGATCGACCGGAATCTTCAGCCGGCCGGCGATCGCTTCGATGATGCGGACGTTGGCCTGGTGCGGAATCACGCAGGCGATGTCCTCGATCGTTAGGCCAGCTTTTTCGACCGCCTTCCGGGCGGCGTCGACCATCGCGGTGACGGCCTGTTTATAGACTTCCTTGCCCGACATCTTGATCGTCTGGAGGCGGTCGTCGGCGTTCTCTTTGGTAATCGGTGTGCGCGAGCCGCCGCCCGGCATCCAGAGGATGTGGGAGTAATTGCCGTCGCTCGCGATGTGGCTGCTGATGAGCCCGTGCGAGCCGCTGTCGCGATGCCGCAGAATCGCCGCGCCCGCGCCGTCGCCGAAAAGCACGCAAGTGTTCCGATCGGTCCAATCAGTGATGACACTTAATTTCTCCGCGCCGATCACCAGCACGGTGTCGTAGGTGTGCGACATGATGAATTGCTGTGCGATCTCGACCGCGAAGAGGAAGCTCGCGCAGGCCGCGGAGATATCGAGACAGGCAGCTTTGGTCGCGCCGATTTTGGTCTGCACGTAACAGGCCGTCGCGGGAAAAACCGTGTCCGGCGTCGCGGTCGCGACGAGAATCATGTCGATCTGTGCCCCGGTGATGCCAGCCTGCTCCATCGCCGAAAGCGCAGCCTTGGCGGCCATGTCGCTGGTGAGTTCGTCCGCGGCGACGATCCGTCTTTCCTTGATGCCGGTCCGCGAAATGATCCACTCGTCGTTCGTCGCGACGATCTTCGAGAGGTCTTCGTTCGTCAGGCGCCGCTCCGGCAGGTAACTGCCGGTGCCGACGATCGAGACAGTGCGTTGCGGTTTACCGGTGCGCGGACTCGAGCGGGGCGTGCGTTTCATTATAACGGGCGACTTCTTCGACGATGTGGGGGTTGACTTGCTCCTGGATCGACTCGGTGGCGACGCGAAGCGCGTTCTTGATCGCGAGCGGGGTGCTCGACCCGTGGGCGATGATGCAAATGCCGTTCACGCCTAACAATGGCGAGCCGCCGTATTCCTCGTAGTTCACTTTCTTGCGGATCGCCTTGAAGGCGGCCTGCGCGAGATAAGCGCCGGCCATGCGGACTTTGCTTTTCACGAGCTCGTGTTTGAGCCACTTAAAAATCGCATCGCCGACGGACTCGCAGGTTTTCAAAATGACGTTGCCAACGAAGCCATCGCAAACCACGACCTCGACCGGGTCCTCGAAAAGATCATGCCCCTCGACGTTCCCGCGGAAGTTGAGATCGCTCTGCTTGAGCATCTTGAAAACTTCCTTGGTCAGGTCGGTGCCCTTGACGTCTTCGCCGCCGATCGACATGAGACCGATGCTCGGATTTTTGTAGCCGAGGACATGGCGGGAATAGACCGAACCCATGATCCCGTATTGGAGCAGGTGCTCGGGGCGCGCGTCGCTGTTCGCGCCGGCATCGCAGAGGCAAAAGACATTCGTTTCCGAGGGAATGAGGGCGCAAATTCCCGGCCGATCGATCCCCGGCAGGGTGCGCAGCTTGATCGTCGTCGCCGCGACCGCGGCACCGGTGTGACCCGCGCTGACGATCGCCGCGGCGTCGCCTTTTTTCACCAGGTCGACCGCGCGGCTGACCGAGGAATCTTTTTTGCGCCGGACCGATTGGACCGCGCCATCGCTCATCTCGACGACCTGGGTCGAGTGCACGATCTCGATCCGACCATCGTGGCAGTGAAGTTTCTTCAGCTCCGCCTCGATCTGCGGCGTGTCGCCGACAAGAAAGAGGTTATCGATCTGCTGGTACTCCTTAAGGGCAAGGACGGCACCGCCCACCAGGTTAGGCGGGCCAAAATCGCCGCCCATGGCATCGAGAGCGATCTTCATCGGGAGAGCACTCTGCGGTTCAGCGTCCGCGATTGCAAAATGAAAAAGCGATTCGAGAAAGGCACACTCC
>JBPCRH010000383.1:0-5560 GCA_050997075.1 Chthoniobacterales bacterium | reverse complement strand
CACTTTGATCGAGCAAGCCGTGGCGAAGCTCCTCGCGAACGCCGGTGCGCACACCCCCGCGCGCCTGCCCATCGAGGTCGACGCCAGTTATCGCGCCGAGCGTTTAGTCATCTCCGTGAGCGATCGCGGGCCCGGCATTCCGCCGGAACTGCTCGACCGCCTTTTCGAGAAATTCTTCCGCGGCGACGATCGCCGCACGGGCGGACTCGGCCTCGGGCTCTCGATTGCGCGCGGCTTTGTCGAAGCCCACGGCGGCACGCTCACGGCCGAGAACCGCGACGGCGGCGGCGCGCGTTTCGTCATCACACTGCCGGTGCGCGTGACCGATGGCGACCAGTGGGAAGCCGCCTTGTGAAAGCGACCCGCACCGCGCTCATCATCGACGACGAGAAACAGATCCGGCGTCTCCTCCGCCTCGCGCTCGAGAGCGACGGCCACCAGGTTTTTGAAGCGGAAACCGGCGAGGAAGGTCTCGCCCAAATCGTGCAGCACCGACCGGACATCGTCTTGCTCGACCTCGGGCTGCCGGACATGGACGGCGTAAAACTCCTCCGCCGTCTGCGCGAATGGTCCGACGTCCCGGTGCTCATCCTTTCCGTGCGCGACGACGCCGAGGAAAAGGTCGCCGCGCTCGACGTCGGCGCGGACGACTACGTCACCAAACCTTTCGATACCGCCGAGCTGCTCGCCCGCGTTCGCGCCGCGCAACGGCGCTCCCTCACCGAAACGGGCGAGCCGATCTTCCAGCGCGGCGCGCTCCTGGTCGATTTCGCGGCGCGCCAGGTAAAAGTCGGCAACCGCGAAATCCAGCTCACGCCGACCGAGTATGCGCTCCTCCGCGTGCTCGTGCAGAACGCGGGCAAAGTCGTGACGCACCGGCAACTGCTCCGCACCGTCTGGGGCGAAAAAGCCGAGAGCCAGGCGCAGTACCTCCGCGTTTACGTCACCCATCTCCGCAAGAAACTTCAGACCGACGCAGACGCTCTGAGCCTGATCAAGACGGAAGTCGGAATTGGCTACCGCTTGTCGGCGGAGTAGTTGTAACTCCCGCGCGTTTTAACGACCTTTATAATGCTTTCGCGCCGATTTTAGTTACCGCGAACCTGGCTTTTGGCACCGGGCCGACGCTGGAGATCGCGAAGATCGGGATTCTCGCGGCGAGCGTCGGCTCCGGGATCGCGGACGCGCTGCTGCTCCTGCGCCGGAATCTGCCTAACGAATAAAGCCGGTCGGGCTCAGCCCTCCCAGCTGCTCAGGAAAGCGTCCATCAGCTGCGGTAGCTCGTCGCTGTAGCCGCCCTCGAGGATGGCGCCGGCCGGAACCTTCGCCTGGCGCAGCCAGGTGCCGAAGGTCGCGAAGTCTTCCGGCTCCAGCATCATCTGGGTGAGGGGATCGCCCGCGAAGGCGTCGAAGCCGGCCGAGACGAGGAGCAGATCGGGCTCGGTCGCGAGCAGGATTTCCGGCCCGCGCGCGACGGCGTCGCGATGCACTTCTCGTTTGGCGTATGGCCGCACGGTGAAGTTATGGATGTTGCCGGAGGACTTGATCCCGGTGCCGGGGTAGCCGGGAAATTGATGAATCGAAGTGAAAGCGATGCGTTCGTGACCGGCGACGATTCCTTCCGTGCCGTTGCCGTGGTGCGCGTCGAAATCCCAGATCGCAACGCGCCCGGCCCCCTGCGCGAGCGCCTCGTGCGCCGCGACCGCGATGTGATTGAAGAAGCAAAACCCCATCGCCTGTCCGGCGGTGGCGTGATGCCCGGGCGGCCGCATCAGGCTGAAGGCGCGCTCCCCGCCTAACGATGCCCGCGCGACCGCGCCGGCGGCGCCGGACGCGCGCGCAGCATGGCCGAAAATTCCCGGGTAAGCCGGTGTATCGACATCGAAATCATGCCGGAGCGTGCGCACCCGCTCGACGTGCGCGGGCGTGTGCGCGCGAAGAAGCGCTTCGTCCGTGGCCGCCTCCGGTTCGCGCCATTCCCAATCGGGATGCGCCTTCCGCAAATGCTCCGCGCTCGCGAGCACGCGCGCCGGTCGTTCCGGATGGCCCGCGGCGGCGTACTCCGCGGCGCGCGGATCGTGAAAGACGATCACGCCCCCGTCCGGAAGAGGCCGGCAAAGCTTGCCCAATACCGCCAGACGAGAAAGAGCGCGAGAACGGCGGTGACGATACCGGGCAGCACGCCGCTCGGTGCGAGGAAAGTGTGGAAGAGGAGGATGTTGACAATGATCGGACAAAGAATCGTCAGCCCCAGCGGCACCCACCCGGCGAGGACGAGCAAGCCACCGAGAATTTGCAGCGCGAAAATGACGCTCATGTAGCCAGTCGGCCCAATCGCAGTGATGAACTGCATCGCGAGCGGGGGCATCTCCCCTTTCATCGGAAGGAAATGGAGAAAGCCGTTCAGTCCGAAAACGACGAAAACCAATCCAAGGAGAACGCGGGCAATGATCGTAACGATTTTCATGGCCGCATCTTCCGCTGGCTTAGAGCCGCTGACAAATCTCTGCCCGGGTTGCTTTTCAGGCACCTTCCGCCAAGCTTTCCGCCATGGCTTTGGATTTGAAGGAAATGATCGCCGCGCGCCTCGGCGAGAACTACGAGCTGCACGAACGGCACCTCAACCGCACGCTTGTGGCGGCGCAACGGGTCATCGGCTTCGACAAGGTCTATGCGCGGGCCGAAGGGGCCTATCTCTACGACATGGATGATGTCGCCTATCTCGATTTCCTGAGCGGATACAGCGTCTTCAACATCGGGCGGAACCATCCGGCCATCCAAAAAGCGATCCGCGACGTCCTTGATCTCGATCTCCCGAACATGGTGCAGATGGATTGCTCGCTTCTGAGCGGTCTCCTCGCGGAGGCGCTGACGAAGCGGACTCCGAAACATCTCGACGCGGTTTTCTTTTGTAACTCTGGCACGGAAGCGATGGAAGGCGCGCTCAAGTTTGCCCGGGCGGCCACGCAACGGCCGCGGGTGCTCTCGTTAGGCGGGGCCTTTCACGGGCTCAGCCTCGGCTCGCTCTCGCTCATGGGTTGCGCGAGTTTTACGGAAGGTTTTGGTGCGCTCATGCCCGGCTTCGACGGGCGCGTCGCGCTCGACGACATCGCCGCGCTCGAGCGCGAGCTTGCGCAAAAGGACGTGGCCGCTTTCGTGATCGAGCCGGTCCAGGGGAAGGGCGTCAATTATCCGCACGGCGACTTCTTTATCCGCGCGCAGGAGCTTTGCCGGAAATACGGCACACTGCTCATCAGTGATGAGATTCAAACGGGTCTTGGGCGGACCGGGACGATGTTCGGGTTCGAGCATTGGAACCTCGAGCCGGATATCATCACCCTCGCGAAGACGCTGAGCGGCGGCTACGTCCCGTGCGGGGCGATCGTGGCGCGACGCGAGATTTACCAAAAGACCTTTAGCCGGATGGATCGCTGCGTCGTCCACTCGACGACTTTCGGGCGGAACAATCTCGCCATGGCTTGCGGCCTGGCCGCGCTCGAAGTCCTCGATGACGAGAAACTCATCGCTAACTCTGCCCGGATGGGCGCGCTTCTGGTTGCGAAGCTTGAAGCACTAAAAGCCAAACATTCCTTCATCAAGGAAGTGCGCGGCAAAAGACTCATGGTCGCGATCGAGTTCCATGAACCTAACGAGTTTAAGTTAAAGATGGCCTGGAAACTCCTGCACAAGGTCGACAAGGTCCTCTTCGCGCAGATGGTGGTCACTCAGTTGCTCGCCCAGCACCGCATCCTGACCCAGGTGGCGGGTCATGCCATGGACGTGGTCAAGATTCTGCCGCCACTCATGATTGGAGAAAAGGAAGTGGATATGTTCGTGCAGGCGCTCGACGCGACTCTGGCGGAATGCCGCAAATTCCCTGGGCCGATGTGGGAGATCGGGAACAACTTTGTGCGCCACGCGCTGCGCTCGAAGCGGGCCGTGACTGCCTCGGCCTAAGTTCTCTCCCGTGGCGGAAAATCAGAAGCCAGCGGCGCGGAGCCTGCGCCCGATCCAGCGTGACCGGCTGAGCTGGCACCAGTTTGCGGCTGAGCCTGAGCGATACGAGAAGATGCCCTATCGCCGTTGCGGCGCGTGGGGCCTGAAGCTGCCGGCGATCTCGTTAGGCGCATGGGAAACCTTCGGAGGCTATCGCGGGCCGGAAGTCGCGCGCGAATGTATCTTTCGTGCCTTTAACCTGGGCATCACGCACTTCGATTTCGCGAATAACTACGGCCAGCCGCCCGGCCGGGCTGAAACCGTGGTCGGCCGCGTGCTGCGCGAGATGCCGCGGGAAGAACTGATCATCTCAACCAAGGCCGGTTACCGGATGTGGCCCGGACCGTACTGCGACGGCAGTTCGCGAAAATATCTCGTGGCCAGTCTCGAGCAGTCGCTGCTCCGGCTCGGGGTTGATCACGTCGATATCTTTTACTCTCATCGCTACGACCCGGAGACGCCGCTTGAGGAAACGCTCGGTACGCTCGACCAACTCGTAAGACAAGGAAAGGCGCTTTACGCCGGCCTGAGTAACTATCCCGCCGACCGGTTCACCGCCGCACACAAGATCGTCCGGGATCGACAGTGGACCCCCATCCTGGTGCACCAGTGCGTTTACAACCTGCTCGACCGCGCAATCGAAAACGGCGTCCTCGCGGCGGCGCGCGCCGCGGAGGCCGGCGTCGTCGCTTACTCGCCGCTCGCGCAGGGCTTACTGAGCGATAAGTATCTTCAGAACGTCCCCGCCGAATCGCGCGCAGCGAAACTCTGGACAGAAGAACAGCGTCGCGCTCAGCTCCAGGAGCGGCGTATCGCGCAGGTGCGGAAGTTAAACGAGATCGCGCAAAGCCGGGGTCAGACCGTGGCGCAAATGGCGCTCGTCTGGACCTTGCGCGATCCAGCGGTGACCAGCGCGCTGATCGGCGCTTCGAGCGTAGAGCAGGTGGAGGAAAACGTGAAAGCGCTCGCGCAGCCGGGTTTTGCCGCGGACGAACTGGCTCGGATCGACCAGGTGCTGAAGAGCTAGCCAGTCTTTCCCGTGACTTTACCCAGCCTAACGAGTCTAAGTGCGGGGTTGTTCGCGTCGGAGGGGGCGGTGGCCATCTGGAAACGCGCCGGGGCGAAGGCGAGTGCGGGCAGGGATCGTCGCAGCCTCCTACTGCTCTGGCTGGTGATAGGTCTAAGTCTCTGGGCGGGCTTCGTCCTGCGCGCGCGGATGCCGGCGGGACGGATGCCGTTTCCACTTCCGTGCTATCTTGCCGGGCTCGCGCTTTTTCTGGTCGGCCTGGTCATCCGTTGGGCGGCCATCATTCATCTGGGCCGCTTCTTCACAGTCAACGTCGCGATTGCCGAGGACCATCGCCTGATCACGACCGGGCCTTATCGCTATGTTCGCCATCCCTCTTACAGCGGTTCGCTGCTGATCTTTCTCGGCCTGGGGCTTTGCACCCTCAACTTCTATGCCTTGGGGGCGATTTTCCTGCCGATCTGTGCGGCCTTTCTTTGGCGCATCCGGGTCGAGGAGCAGGCCTTGCGCGCCGCCTTTGGCGATCGCTATGAGTCT
>JBPCRH010000362.1:0-4648 GCA_050997075.1 Chthoniobacterales bacterium | reverse complement strand
TCTGGGATGGGATGCGGCCGGACCTGGTTAACGATCGTAACTGCCCGACCCTCGCCGCGCTCGCGCGCGAGGGCGTCTTCTTTCGCCGCAATCACTCCACCTACCCAAGCTCGACGAACGTCAACGGCGCGGTCCTCGCCACGGGCGATTTCCCGGCACACAGCGGCATTATTTCCAACCAGGAATACCGGCCGGCGATCGATCCACTGAAGCAGTTCGACACGGGCAATTTCCCTGAGCTCGACCCGCAGATCGCCGCGCGTTATCTCGCGGCGCCGACCGTGGCCGAGATCGTACAGAAAGCCGGGTACCGCACCGCGATAGCCGGCTCGAAACCGGTCGCGCAATTAGCCGATCGCGCGCGCCGGCGCGAGAGCGACGCCGCGACGGAATCGACCGTGATCTATCGCGGGAAATTCCTGCCGCGCTCCGCGGAAGCTGCGATCGTCGCCGCGCTCGGGCCGTTTCCAAGCGTTAAGACATTGCCTAACGACGCCGAAGACGGATGGACGACGCGCGCGCTCACTGATGTGCTCTGGAAAAAAGACGTCCCGAAGTTCTCGCTTCTCTGGTTGAGCGAACCCGACCTCACCCAGCACGAATACGCGCCCGGCTCACCGCAAGGGCTCGCGGCGATCAAGAGCGACGACCGCAATCTCGCGCGCGTCCTCGCCGCGCTCCGCGAGAAAAATGCGCTCGCGCAGACCGATCTTTTCGTTGTCTCCGATCATGGTTTCTCCACGATCAAGCACGCGATCGACCTGGCGGAACAACTGCGCACTGCCGGTTTCGATGCGGTGCGTGCCTTCCCAACTGCGGCGAAACCGGGACAGGTTTTGGTCGTTAGTCTCGGCGGGAGCGTCGAGTTGTACGTCGTTGGTCATGCCGCTACCACCGTGCAAAAGCTGGTCGATTTTCTCCAGCACTCCCGTTTCGCCGGAGTAATTCTGACCCGGGAAAAGATGGCCGGCACCTTTGCGCTGTCCGACCTCCACCTGGGAACTCCCGATGCCCCGGACATTTTTGTGGCCTCGCGCTGGAACGACACGCCGAACAAATGCGGCGTCGCCGGCCAGGTCGACTCCGACCTCGGCAAGCACGCCGGCCAGGGAACGCACAGCACCTTCAGTCCGCACGACCTCCATAACACTTTGATCGCCGCCGGACCCGACTTCCGCCGCGGCTGGGAAGATCAATCCCCCACCGGAAACATCGACGTCGCGCCGACCATCCTCCACCTGCTCGGCCTCGAACCGTCGCAGCCGATGGATGGCCGCGTGCTCCGCGAGGCTCTACGGGACGGCACCGCCGCGCCGGAGAGTCAGACGCGGAAGCTCGAGGCACAACGCGACCTTGGCGCCGTCGGGACCTGGCGGCAGACTCTCAGCCTAACGAACATAGGATCTGCGACCTATGTCGACGAAGGCAACGGCGGGCTCGCTCCGCGCTGAACTTTAGAGGGCCTCTAAAGCCGCGTCATCCCGAGCGGAGCCCCGCGGTCGCGGACGGAGTCGAGGGATCCCATGGCGAAACCTTTAAGCTCACTCGACGGGATTCCTCGACTGCGCTGCGCTCCGCTCGGAATGACCGAGTTTTGAGACGCCCTCTTAGAAGAAAACGCCGAAGCCGAGTTGGCCACCGAACTGATCGACGCCGCCATTCGGCAGTTTGATCGAAGCGTTCGAGATATGCCGGTAGCCGCCCTCGAGCAGGATCGACCACTGCTTATTGAGCATGAAGCGCAGACCGCCACCTCCCTGGAGATTGAACTCCACCGGCAGACTCACCAGACCATCCGACCCCTTCTCCGAGATATCGGTGTAAACGCCGCCGCCGCCGATCTGAAAGTAGGGAATGATCCGCGCGCCGGGCTTGAAGAAATTATAACGAATGATCAGGGTTGCGCCGGCATGGACGCTGCCCGCACCCTGGAAAATCGGCCCGCCAAAGACTTCGCCGAGGAACTCAGAGTTACCCGCAAAAAACCCGGTCCCGTGCGGATCGCTCAACATGACTCCGAGACGCAGGCTATCGACCGCGAGATCGAGAGTCGAATGGGGATCATCACCCCGGTCGAAGAACCAAAACGCGCCCGCGACGTTCTCCAATTCCAGCGCCCCCTTGGCGAAACCCTGCGCGCGTTCCAAACGATACGCCGGCTGCGGCGCCGGTTCATTCCCAGCCTGAAGCTGAGGCACTAAACACAGACCCACGAGGCCTGACAGAATAAGTTTATTCATGAATCGGGACGAGGAAACGGCAGCTTCCCGGTTCTGTCAATGACCAGGTCGGAGACCTTCCGGGTAAGGGTTATTCCCTCTGGCGCGACGCGCAGAGGCGATGAAAGATAGGCATGTCATTTCAACTCGAGTGGCCGCGCCTCCTGAGCGGGCAAAGGCATGCCCTCGGGGCACCGGTCAGCCGCTCGAGTGATCCGGAACGACCGCCGCGTCCGGATGCGCGCACTCCTTTCGAACGCGATTACGATCGCATCGTTTTCTCCGCCCCTTTCCGGCGGCTGGCAAAGAAGACTCAGGTCCATCCTTTCGCGGCGATGGACCAGATTCATAACCGCCTCACTCATTCGCTCGAAGTCGCCAGCGTCGGGCGATCGCTCGGTTACGGCCTCGGCCGTTTTATCGCCGCGCACGGCGCGCTTCCCGCCGGCCGCTCGGTTGAGGACATTGCCTGCATTCTCCAGGCCGCCTGTCTTGCCCATGATATTGGCAATCCGCCTTTTGGGCATGCCGGTGAGTTTGCCATCCGCGAGTGGGTAAAGGAAAACACGGAGAGCCTCTTCGGGACCGACCTTCCGCCGGAGCGGCAAGGCATCGCGCGCGACTGGCAGAGCTTTGAAGGGAACGCACAAAGCTTTCGCATGGTTGCGCGGGCCGATAACCGCGAACAGATCTACCTCCGCTTCACCTACGCCTCCCTCGGCGCGATGATTAAGTATCCCTGGGGCTCCGACGATCCGCGTGCGCGTGAAACTGGGAAGTATCACTACTTTGCCTCGGAGGCTTCGCTCTTTGCCGACCTCATAGACTCGTTAGGCCTGCGCCGGCCGGATGGGTGCGTCGTCCGGCATCCCCTTTCCTATCTCACCGAAGCGGCGGACGATATCTGTTACCAGATCGGGGATTTCGAAGATGCGGTGCAGATGCGCATCCTGCCGGAGGCGGAAGTGCGGGACATTTTTAGTCGCATCACTGGAAAGGTGGACGAACGCCCGCTCCCGGCCTTACGTGCGCGGGCGATCAGCTGCCTCGTGCAAGCCGCGCAGAGCGTGATGGAGCAGAGCTACGACGCGGTCATGGCCGGTGCACGACCTTGGTCCGCGCCGCTTAAGGCCGACTTCCCGCCGCATCTTCAGGAAGCGCTCCGTCACGTTAAGGAACGTTATCCTGATATCTTCAATCACCGCCCCAAGGTCGCGGCGGAGTTGGGCGCATATCCCGCGCTCGGCAAGATTCTCGGCACTTACGCGGGGGTTGTCCGGTTGCTCGCCGAGCAGCAGGCTTATGCGGAGTTGAGCTTTGTCGGGCGGCGTTACATGGAAATCGCCTGGCCGGAAGCTTATGTGCGCACGCATGAAAAAGAGAGCTACGAATGGTGGCTCGGGCGCGTGATGGATTTCGTCGCGGGCATGACCGATAACTACGCCCTCCAGGTCGCGCGCGAGATTAGCGGCGGCTGAAGACGCTTCCGCATTGACAGACTCGCCGCTTCCACGGCAAACACTGCGTTCATGAACGAAACTCTGACGCAACTTCGCGACACGACCGCGAATCCGGCTCCCCTCGGCCTCCTCGGCTTCGGCATGACCACGATCCTGCTGAATCTGCACAACGCCGGTTTCTACGAAATGAACAGCATGATCCTCGCGATGGGTATCTGCTATGGCGGGCTCGCGCAGATCATTGCCGGGATCATGGAGTGGAAGAAGGGCAATACCTTTGCCGCGACCGCGTTTATTTCCTACGGGTTCTTCTGGCTCTCACTCGTTCTCCTCATCATCATGCCGAAGCTCGGGCTCGCGACCGCGTCGAACGATACGGCGATGGCCGCTTATCTTGCGACCTGGGGTCTTTTCACCGCGTTTATGTTCATTGGCACGCTGCGCCTGCACCGCGCCGGACAGGTCATCTTTGGAACGCTGACCATTCTCTTCTTCCTCCTGGCTTACGGCGATTACACCGGGGCCGGACCGGCTTTCAAACATGCGACCGGTTACGAAGGCATCTTCTGCGGTCTCTCCGCGTTCTACGCCGCGGTCGCGCAGGTGATTAATGAAAGCTTCGGTCGGACCGTCCTGCCCTTGGGCGTGAGCAAGTAAGACCTACTCCTTCGATCCTACTTCGACGAGTTTCTTCGTCAGGAAAACGAGGCCGGCCATCTGGAGCCATTCGGAGATCAGGTTACCCACGACCTGACCCCATTTGCCATCGGGATTCATCCTCCAATAGAGAATCCCCCAACCGATCCCGGTCACTCCGATGAAAATGAGGAGCGAGTGTTCGAGCAGGAAGTTGGCCACCTTATTCGCTCGCTGCCTGCGGATCGGACGACTTTCTTTCGAGCCGATCTCGTAGAAGAATTTAGTGCCCAGGATAATCACGACCGAGCCGCTCCAATCGGCGATCGCGTT
>JBPCRH010000440.1:0-3022 GCA_050997075.1 Chthoniobacterales bacterium | reverse complement strand
GGCGACTGCCGCGCACGGAAAGAAAAACTTCGCTCCCGCTCCGCGGCTTCACCAAGTCGGGCCGTTCCTGCGCGAGGTAACGCTCGATCGCCGTGCGCGCGCGGCGCCCCACCGGGACGAGCCGGGTTTTGTTCCCCTTCCCCGTTACCCGCACAAGTCCGTTTTCAAGATCGAGGTGCTCCAGCTTCGCCCCCGCCAACTCCGAGACGCGCAATCCGCTCGCGTAAAGCAATTCGAGAATCGCGCGGTCGCGCAAACCGAGCGGCACCTTCTCGTCCACGCTCTCGAGCAGTTGCTCGACCTGGATTTCATTCAGCGTCTCCGGCAGGTAGCGCTCAATTCGGGGCAGACTCAGTGCCTCCGCCGGATCACGCGCGACAAAGCCGCGCGCCGTCGCGAAGCGAAAGAAAATCTTCAGCGCGACCACGATCAACTTGATCGACGAAGCCGAAAGCCCGCCGCGTTTCCGTTCCCCTAAATACTCGCTGAGCAGCGGCAACCCGACCCCGCGCGGCTGCACGATTTGCTTGCGCTGCGCGCACCAACTCGCGAACTCGCCTAACGAACGCGCAGTCGAGAGTTGGTAATTCTCCGAGAGCCCACGCTCCACCGCGAGAAAACGGATGAAAGCCTCAATCTCCTGCTCCACGGCCTGATCATTCGCAAACCACGCCGGCAACGCAATCCGGCTTTGTCAGCGCCTTGTGCAGGAGCCGGCAAATCACGATGCCGAGAATCGCGCCGCTGTAGTCGATCAGGACATCGATCGGCGACGCCGTCCGCGAGGGCACGAAGGATTGATGAAACTCGTCGAGCGGCGCAAAAATCAGCGCCGGGAGAAGCGCGAAAAACGCCCGTCGTCCGGGACCGTCGATCGACCAGCGGAGCGCGCGAAAGAGCAGGCCGGTGAGGATCGCGTACTCCGTGACGTGCGCCGCTTTGCGCACGACGAGATGGACCTGCGCGACGGCCTGCGGCGAGATGTCCGGTTTCAGCCAATGCAGAAAAGGCGTGAGGAAACGCGAAGTGTGCTCGGCCGACATCAGGTCGGTCGACCCGAAAAACATGAACGCCATCCAGAGCACGACCGGCAGCCAGGCCTTGAGGATCTCGGAAAATTTCAAGCGGGCAGTCTAGCCGCTCGCCCCGGTCTGACAAACGTGGGCCACCGCGCTAGCTTTGGCGGCAAACCGCATGGAATCAGCCGCCCTCCCGCTTCTCTTTGAGCCGATTTTCCAGGAACGCGTCTGGGGCGGACGAGGGCTCGAGAGTGCCTTCGGGAAAGAGCTGCCGGCGGGAAAAAAGATCGGCGAATCGTGGGAAATCGTCGATCGCCCGGAATCGCAAAGCATCGTCAGGCAAGGTCCCTGGCGTGGGCGGACCTTGCACGAACTGTGGTGCGAAAAGCACGACGAGATTTTCGGTGCGGAGGTCGTCGCCACGCCGCGATTCCCGATTCTGGCGAAGCTGCTTGATGCGCAAGCCACCCTCTCGCTGCAGGTGCATCCGCCGGCGAAGATCGCGGCGTCGCTCGGGGGCGAACCGAAAACCGAGATGTGGTATATCGCCGCGGCCGAACCCGGGGCGGAACTCTTCGTCGGTCTGCGCCGCGGAACGACGCGGGCTCGTTTCGAGGAGGCGCTCGCGAGCGACGAGGTGGCCGGTTTACTGCATCGGCTCCCGGTGCGCGCGGACGATGTCGTCTTCGTCCCGAGCGGCCGGCTCCATGCGATTGGCGGCGGGAACCTGATCGTGGAAATCCAGCAGAACAGCGACACCACCTACCGGGTTTTCGATTGGGATCGCGCCAGCAGCGGCGCGCCTCCGCGCTCTCTCCATATCGCCGAAGCGATGCAATCGATCGACTTCGACGACTTCGAACCCGGACTCGTTAGGCCGGAAGGCGAGAGTCTTTTGCGGACGCCGGAATTTGCGGTCGCGCGCTGGGTCCTGACCGCTCCGCGCCGCGCGCTCGAGGAGCCCGCCGCCGCGATCTTTTACTGCCTCAACGGCGCTGTGGAAACGGCCGGGGTCGAGATCACAGCCGGGGAATTTTTCCTCGTGCCCGCCACCGCCGACGCCGCCACGCTGCGACCGCTCGCCCCAGCGACCAGCCTTCTCCGCGTCGCCCTGCCGACTCGTTAGGCGCGCACTTCCGGTAAGCGCCGGGGCGGCGTCCGCCCAAGCGCTTGCACGCCGCTGATTTTCCACCCGCCTGCTTCCGCGGTGAAACTGTAGAGAAACCCGCGCATCACGCCGTCGGGCGCGGTCAAAAAAACCTGCACGAGCGCCGACTCGCCGGCGACCTGCACGACGCCGAATTCGACCCGGGTGGGCTCGGTCATGGAGGTGTAATCGCGGCGGACCATGAGCTCAAATTGCGGGAGGGAAAACTGCTGCTGCACCCCCGCCGCCGCCTGCCGGTAGGCGCCCGGGAAATCCGCCGCGCGAAAGGCGGAGAGCTGCCGGGTGACGACGGCGAACAATTCCCGCGACTGCGGCACCGGCGTTCTCTGGCGCACAAGATGGGTCGCGTAGATGGCCACACCGCAGAGGGCGAAGAAGAAAAGCAGACAGGAGATTTTCAGGAAACGGTTCATCGTTAGGCCGCCCGCGCCGGATCGAGCCGGCGGAGGTATTCGTAGGTGTAAAGACCGGTGTCGTGGCCATCGCCCCAGCGCGGCTGAACGGCGTAGCCTCCGACCATTTTCCAGCCCGCGAGGTCGAAACTCTGCGGCGTGTAATGCACCTCCGGCCGGACGATATCGCCCATCACATCCGGCTCGCCCCCGCAGGCCGCGCACGGGCAGGCGCCGCGGAGGAGACGGAGAGGCAGGAACGACTCGGTCGCGTCGTTCCATTGGATCGCCAGCTCGCTGCCAATTTTCTCGATATTTTCCGGCGCCAAGCGCATCGGTGAAGAAGCTAAACACGGTGGGCGGCGTAGGCAATTCCTCCGGGTAGCGCCCACGTTCCGTGGGCTGGTCGCGGTGTTCCACCGCGACGAACTTTGCGAACGGCG
>JBPCRH010000305.1:0-7223 GCA_050997075.1 Chthoniobacterales bacterium | reverse complement strand
GATCACGGGCGAACTTTCCTCGCCGACCAAAAGCAGACCGGTAATCGTGAGAATTTCCTCGCCGGCCGCGCGTTCGAGTTCGCGCCATAAATCGTAAGCGCGCAAGAGCAGTGGCACGTAAGCGGGGTCCTCGAAGTAGGCCTTCCGGATCAATCGGCTCCGTCCCGTGGACGAGCCACGTTCATGAGCGGGCTCGAACCGCTCGAAGCCAATCACGTGCGCTCCCCGCGCCGCGCCTTGGGCCAGGATCGCGCTCCCGATTCCGCCCAAACCGATGATGGCAACGTCGAATTTCATCCGCGATCTTCCTTATACCTCTACGCGATCCGGCGCGCAGCAGCGTTTCGCTTATCGTTAGGCCGAGCCTAACGAGGGCGCGGAATCTACGGATGACAGGGTGAGGACGTTGTGGGTAGTTGACCGCCCATGGCTCGGCTCGGACTCGCTCAACTCCTGGAAGCAGCTCCGCGTCATCTCGCCACCTACCGCGAGCGCACGGTCGATCTCTCGCGAGAGGACAAGGGAATCCGGCGGAGCGAGATGTTTTTCCTTTACGCGACCGTGGCCGATCTCGCGCCGACCCGGATCGTCGAGTCCGGTCGCGCCCGCGCGCAGAGCACGCTCGTGCTCTCGGCGGTTTTCCCGGACGCGGAAATCGTGAGCCTCGAATCCGATGCGAATTCCCCTGATGCGGCGATCGCAGCGGCGCGCCTCGCGGGTCGAACAAACGTGGAGTGCCGCTTCGGTGACTCGCGCCAATTGCTCCCGAAATTGGTGCGGGCGGGCGACGTCGTTCTGATTGATGGCCCGAAGGATTTTCGCGCGGTCAAGCTCGCCCTCGAGCTGCTGCGCACCGGTAAGCCCGCAGCGGTTTTTGTGCACGACCTCTGGCCCGGCTCGCCCGCGCGCGGGTTTGTCGATCGCGCGTTGCCTTCGGCTTTCCTGAGCGACGCGCCGGTATGGGTGCGGCGCTATGCGGAGCTCGATTCCCGCCGCGAAACTCTCCCGGATCTCCCGGAGACTGGGCGCATCATTTATGGCGCGACCCTCGGCTGCTTCCCGGGCGGGACGGAAAACTATTCCGCGCGCCTCCTCAGTTGCAGCCTTGCCCACGGTCGAGAGCGCCTCGCCGTGAATCTAAGTAAGTGGCGCCAACACTCGCCGCACGACCGGCCGCCGGATTTCACCCGCGTCGCCTAACGAGTTCAGCCGCGCGGCGGTTTTCGGCTGGACAGCGTGCCGGAAGGCGGGATTCTCCGGGACTGCGCGATGTCCGCAGAAAGACGGGCCTATAGCTCAGCGGTTAGAGCAGGGGACTCATAATCCCTTGGTCCCAGGTTCGAATCCTGGTGGGCCCAAATTGTTTGCCGCTTTGCCTTCGCCTCAACCCAACCTGCTTCGCCGCTGCGCTCACGGGGCCCAGCTCCTGCTCGAAGTCGCGGTCTTGAGCGCGCTGATTTTGGGGACGCGTTGCGCCAATCATGCGGACGTGTTCATGGGCGGCCAGGTTTACTTCATCGACGCAGATTGTTATTCGCGGATGACGCGCGTGCGCCTCGTCGCGGCGCATCCCGGGCTGATCGTGAGGCACCAAAACTTCGAGAATTTTCCCGAGGGCACCATTCCGCACACGACCGCGCCGCTCGATTACCTCATCGTCGGACTCGCCGCCCTCCTTGGGCTTTTCGTTAGGCAACCGCTCGACCTCGCCGGCGCCTGGATCTCCCCGCTGCTCGCGCTCGGGGCGGGCTGGTTCCTTTGGTGGTGGTCGCGCCGGGCGCGCCGGCCTTATCGCTGGGTCGGTTTGCTGCTTTTTGGGCTGAGCCCAATCCTCGCCCATGGGACGGCGCTCGGGCGGCCGGATCATCAGGCTCTGCTCATTCTGCTCATCCTCGTGGCGCTCGCGGCGGAGTGGTCGTTAGGCGAGAAACCAAGTTGCGGCTGGGCTTTGGTCAGCGGTTTGAGCTGGGGTCTGGCGCTCTGGGTCTCGCTCTACGAGCCGCTGCTCCTCCTGCTCCTCGTGATCGCCGGGCAGGCGTTCCGGGCGCGCGCGAGCTTGCTCGCGCTGGAACGTCGCGCGGGTTGGGGCGCGCTCGCCGGAGTTTTAGTGCTCGCGGCCTTGGTCGAGCGGCGACTCCCGGCATTCCCCGCGGCGCAGTTGCATGAGTTCTTCGTGCATTGGTCAGCGACGATCGGGGAACTAAGCCGCGTCGGCCTAACGAATCCGATCTGGTGGCAATGGCTCGGCGGATTTTTCCTCCTCGCGCCGGCGCTGCTCGTCGTCGCGCTTGCCCGCAAACAGATCGCGCCCTGGTGGGTGCTGGTGACGGCGGCGATGTTCGCGCTCACGCTCTGGCAGGCGCGCTGGGGCTACTTTCTCGCTGTCATCTTTTGCCTAACGACTCCGGTCCTTATCGCGGTCGTTAGGCCGCGCGGGCTCGGGGCACTCCTGGCGGTGATCGCTTTTCTGCCTTGTCTCCAGGCTTGGGACGATACGCTCTGGCCTAACGACACCCTCGCCGCGGAGCGCGCGGCCCGGCGCCGGGAAGCCATGGAATGGCGGGACGCGGCGGAGTCTCTCCCGCAGAAGGAGCGTGCGCCTTTTCTCGCTCCCTGGTGGTTGTCTCCTTCCGCGGCTTACTGGTCGGGTCAGCCTGCGGTCGGCGGCAGTTCGCACGAGAGTTTGCCCGGGATTGTGGCGAGCGCGCGGTTTTTCCTGAGCACTCAGCCGGCCGAGCCGGAGGCGATCCTCCGAGCCCGGGGCGTCCGTTGGGTTTTGGCCTCCGACGGCGAGCGCGTCGCGGAAAATTCCGCCGCGATTCTGGGTGTCCCTACGCCGTCGCAGCCGCTCTGCCTGACGCTTGACCGCACGCCTTCCCGGGCTCCGGTTGTTCTCACGCTCGCCAGCGAAAACGGCAGCGCAAAGCTCTACCGCGTCCGCGACTAGCCATAAATTGGTGCCTTTCCCGTGCGCTTAGCGTTGACAGGGAGAGTTCCGGCTCTTAGTAATATTGCGTGTTGAAGAAATTCATCCCGCAGAGGTCCACGCCGTCGGCAGAGCCGCCGGCCGAGAGTTTTGCTCCGACTTCGAGCTACGAATCAAGCAGACCAGCAGCCTCGCCGCGGGAGGAAACCAAGACACCCTCAGCAACCTCATTAACCTTAGACGAGCACAAAAAATATATGGCCGAACATTCTGGCAAAGACGTCCTCTCGAGTGATGTCGAGATCAAAGGAAGCATCAAATTTCAGAAGGAACTTCTCATCGACGGCAAGGTCGAAGGTGAGATCCATTCCGATGGCGTGTTGACGATCGGCGAGAATGCGGACATCCGCGGCGAGATCAAGACCAAGTCGATCACCGTCTACGGCAAAGTGCACGGCAACATCACCGTCGGCGAACGCTGCGAGCTGAAGTCGCGCTGCACCTTGCAGGGCGACTTGAAGGCCGCCCGCCTCGTGATCGAGGAAGGTGCGACCTTCATCGGCAAATCCGAAGTGACCAGCGGCAAGGTGCCGGTGGCCTCGAATGGCGGCACCCCGAACCGCGTCGAGACCCCTCGCAGCAGCAGCGACGATGCTTCTGCGAAATCGTCGTTGGCCGGCAGTCGAGCCTAACGGATAGCGCCGCTTCCCGTCAGTGGCCCGGTCGCCTGCTAAGGTCAGTGTGGAGTGTCCACACTGTGGCTTTAAGCAGATGGAATATGCTGCCGCGCGCAGCACGCTCTGTCGGCAGTGCGGCAAGCATTACGTCGTCACCCCGACCGTCGTCGAGGCCAGGCCAGCCGCAGCCGCGAAAGAAGACGCCGCCTCGGGTTCCTCCTTCCTCCAGCGTTTCGAAGGAATCTGGAACCGGACGCGCATCACTTCCGTGGCCTGCTACGATTGCGGGACACGGCAGGAAATTACGTCAGCCGCGACTTCCACGATCTGCCCTTCTTGCAGCGTTCATATGGACCTGCGCGACTACAAAATAAACGGCAGCTTCAGCCGCCTCATCCGCACCCATGGCGAGGTGCATATCTGCTCCGGGGGCGATCTCAGCAGTAGCCAGGTCACCTGCCGGAGCGCAATCGTCGACGGCAAGTTGCGCGGGGGTTTGCATTGTCATGAACGAGCCGAGTTTCGCGCCTCGTCGAAAATCCAAGGGAAGCTGGTCGCGCCCTACGTCCTCATCGGGAAAAAAGCGAACGTGCAGTTTTTTCGCCAGCTCTCAGTCGGCTCGATCGAGATTCGCGGGACGATGACGGGCGAAATCGTCGCCGATACGCTCGTCACTATCCGCGGCGGCGGTTCGCTCGACGGCAACGTCGTCGCGCGGGCGATCAACGTGGACAAGGGCGGGACCTTCACCGGGCAATTGGCCATCGGACGTCAGCCTCTGCAGCAGGCAGAACTCCTGCCGGAATTCGACGAAAAGAGCCCGCGGCCGAAGAACAAAAAGCTCGAACCACCGGGCGAAGCTTTCGGTCTGCCGGTCACCTCTTAGCCGTGGCCGAAAAACGCACGCCGTTCCCCCGCAGTCCCTACGAGCGCCTCGGCGGTTATGTCCATCTGCCGCGGCTCATCGACAAGGCGCGCCTGCACCACAAAGGATTGCTCAACGGTTACAACTATAAAACCGTCGGTTTCGACAAACACTTTCTCGCCTTTCTGAAGCTCGATCCCGATTCCTTCGAGAAAGCCGCGACGGAACTCGACGACGACGCCGCGGTCCTGGCCTGGATTCGTAAGAATTGTGCCAAGCACACGCCGGAAGAAGTCGAAGAGTGGAATCAGGCGATGATTTCCCGCCATCCCGATACGGCAGTGAAGAAAGCGCGCTTCGTTCACTTCCTGAAAGAAGCCGGCGGCGAAGGTCGCAAAGATATCGGCACCTACTTCGACCTCATCGAGTTCGACGAAGGCCGGCTGGCCTAATCGCGTCGCCTCACTCCTTGTAGACGCCGCCCTCTGGGCGCCGCGGGTGTTGGGCCGAACTGCAAATTGCGTCCGCTCCCGCGCTTCGCAGAGCGAAGCGTCTACAGCAGAGTGCGTCGAATGCCATTCAATCATCGCTCCACCGAGCCGCGGCTGTAGACGGCGCCCTCTGGGCGACGTGGGTATTGGGCCGAGAAGCAAATTGCGCCCACCCCCGCGCTTCGCGGAGCGAAGCTTCTACAGAAGCAGCTACTTCGCAAACTGCGCGAAGATCTTGTTCGCCTTTTCCAGCGTTTCCTTACTCCCGATGTCGTACCAGGTGCCTTTCACCTGATAAGTCTTCACCGGCCGGCGCGTATAGAGCCACTGGATGAAACGCCCTGGCTGATCCGGGTTGTTGCCGGCCACGATGTAGGTCGTAAAGAGCTCGAGCGTCTCCGCCGCAAAGTAGTAAAGCGCGATCCCCGTCAGGGTGGTCTCCGGTTTCGGCGGCTTTTCTTCGAAGTGCGTGATGACTCCCTCCGGGTCGGTCTTGATCGCGGAATATTTCTTCATCGCCTCGAGGTCGCCCACGTCATAAGTCGCAATCGTCGCTGCCGAACCGCGCGCGAGGGCGGCAAACTCAGCCAGCGGTTCACTAAAAAGATTATCGCCCGCGACGACGATGAGCGGTTCCTTGGTTAACTCTTCGCGGTCGATCACCAGCCGGATGTCGCCGATCGCTCCGAGTTTATCCGCATCGGAGCGCGAGCCATCATTGACGATTTTGAATTTAAGCGTTGGCTGGGCCTTGCCGTAGGTGTCGGCCCAGTCCTGAAAGTCAGCGGCGAACTTGTCGTTCGTCCCGATGTAGATCGTGCCGAGATCGGGGATCGGCGCGAGATTATCGAGGACCCATTCGATCATCGGTTTACCGGCCACTTCGAGGAGCGGCTTCGCTTTGCTTTCCGTGAGCGGATAAAGACGAGTGGCGTAACCGGCGGCAAGAATTAAGACGTTCATAAAAGCAGAGCGGGGAAGTTATACGCGTTCGCCCGTTCGGCAAAACCGCAGGTCCGACCGGTTGTCGGAATTAACGGGCAGGCGGAGTGTCCCGTCCAGCAAGCGGAAGTTCAGAACACCGCCGCAGACCCGCCGAGAGCTGCAAAAACGGAAATCCCGGGGGTAGAGCGGGCGCTCCACCTGCCCGGAGGTCCGGCAACGGTTTCCCTCGGACACCTGTTAGGTAGACGAGACCGCGGCGTGTAACCCTTCCTGGAGAAGGGCGATCCGTTTCGGATCGAGGATTTTTCCGCGGGTCGTCGCGTCGGTGACATAGAAGGTGTCGACCGCCGCACCCTTGTCGGTGCTGATACGGGCGAGCGTGATGTAGACGTCCTGTCGGCCCATGCAGGCGACGAGATCGTAGAGCAGCCCGAGCCGGTCGGGGGTCTCCACCTGGAGCAAGGTTGAGGTGGGGTGGCTCTTGTTCTCGACCGTGATGCGGGTGGGGAAGTCGATTTCGGGCGCGCCCTTGGCCGTCTTCCAGCGCACGCTCGCCAGCAGCGGCGCGAAATCGTAGCGCTCGACGAGGAGGACGTGACGCAAGGTCGTTTCGACCAGATGAATCTCGAACGGGTCATCGACGAGGCCGAGCTTTTTGCTCCGCACGCGAAAAACGTCGAGCACTAAATTGTCGCCGCGAATGAAGACGTCCGCGCTGAGGATATTGACGGAGGCGACCGTAAACGCGCCGGCAATGCGCTCGAGCAAATGCCCGCGATCCCAGGTGCAGATCGAGACCGCCGTGTGCCCCTGTTTCGGCGGCTGCTCCCAGCGCAGCAGGGGCGCGAGCGGAGATTTTTCCTCGCTGTAAATCCCGCGCCAAAGCGTGCGGAAGAGTTCCAGGTGCGCCGCGATTTCCTCCGTGCCGAAAGCGCGGAAGTAGTTATCGGGCATGTAATCGAAGTGTGCGTCGATCTCGTCCGCGAAATCGGGCGAGAGCTTCTCCGTCACCGCTGCGCGCAGTCCGTCCCGCTCGATTTTGCTCTGCGCGAGGAAGGCTTCCTGATCGAGCAGGTAGCGCGAAGCGGCGCGATAAAGCTGCCAGACGAGCAGCTCCTTCCAATCCGACCAGGCATCGGTGGTGCCCTGGCCATCGGCGAGCGTGACCAGCATCAGATAGTCGAGATGCGTCTGCGTCTTCACAATGTTGGCGAACTCGAGCACGGTCGCGGGGTCGTCGAGATTTCGCTGCTGCGCCATGTTCGATAGGGTGACGTGATGATCGACGAGGAGAACGAGCGTGCGCCGCTCCTCCGACG
>JBPCRH010000226.1:0-7076 GCA_050997075.1 Chthoniobacterales bacterium | reverse complement strand
CTGGTGCAGAAAGCAACCGGCGCGGTGATGCCTCTCTGGGCGCCGCTCAATCCCGGCGAGCGGCCGGTATCCACCTTTTTCGCGACTTACTATTATCACGGCAACGCCGGGGCGTTCCTGAATCTCGTCCTGCCGGCGGTCCTCGGGCTGGCCTTTCGCTACGTGACTCGGCCGGCCAATCCGGGTGCGCGCGCGCTTTGGCTGACGATGTCGGTCATCATGGTCGTCGCGGTTTTCTCGGATACCTCCCGTATGGGTCAGGCCGTCGCCGCTTTGATGATGATTACTCTGCTGATGCTCGCGACGGCGAAGGTGATTCGGCGACTGCATTTACTGGAATGGAAAACGGTGGCGATCGCGCTGCTCGCCGGCGGATTGGCCTTGTGGGCGGTGGTGCAAACGAGTCACCTCGACCGGTCGTTAGGCCGGTGGGACCGGTTTCAATCGACCTGGACGAAAGACGCGCGCTGGCTGGTCGATGGAGTCGCGGTCCAGGCTCTGCCGCAGGCCGGCGCGCTCGGGTTTGGCCCGGGAACTTTTAGTGCGGTTTTCCCTTCCTTCCTCGAGGACGCGAGCAAAGATGCTCACGGGACCTGGCTCTTTCTGCATGATGACTATCTCCAGACGTTGCTCGAGTGGGGCTGGGTTGGGGGAGTGCTCTGGGCCGGAGTTTTCTTCGGCGGCATGCTCGTGGCGGTGCGCGGTTTGGCGGATAAAGAACGCGTCGCGCGCTGGTTCCCGCGTCAGCGACTGTCGGTGCTCCTGGCACTCAGCGCACTTGCGGGAGTCGCCGTGCACGCAGCGGTGGATTTCCCGCTCCAGATCTTTTCCATCCAGCTCTACGCGGCGACCTGGTTGGGGGTTTGTTGGGGGAGCGGCGGATTTGGGCGGCTTCGCCGCCGCGGTTAGTGGAGCGGCTGCGCCGCTGTTAACTGTTATAGCGGGCGGCTTTGCCGCAGTTAACCGTTATCGGCTAAGAGTTATTGGTGGAACGAATCAGACGCTCTCGCCGAATAACCGACAATCAGTAACCAATAACGAATAAAGCGCCGGCTAGGAGTCGGCGCTTTTTTCATAACTCCCTTCGCCCGCACCGTAGCCGGGGGAGGCGTAGTAGTAGTAGTGACCTGCACCGCGGCGGCGCGGGAGACGGTTGAGGATCACACCAGCCGGGCGCGCGCCGGCGGTGGAAAGCAGACTGAGGGCGCGGTGAATGGCGTTGCGCGGGCTTTTTGCGGCACGGACCACCAGGCTGACGGTCTGGACGTGCGGAATCATGAGCAGGGTGTCGCTGACGGCGAGGATGGGGGCGCTGTCGATGACGACCCGGTCGAATAGCTGTGCTGCTTCCGCGACGAGCTTCCCGAAAGAAGGGCCGCCGAGGAGCTCGGCAGGATTCGGTGCGCGTCGACCGCCCGCGAGGATGGAAAGTTCCCCACCCGTGGCCGTGACGAAGCTTGCCTTGGCCCCTTCCTTGGGGCGGGAAACGTCGACATCGCGTGCGGAAACTCGCCGGATGACTTCCGCGAGTTTGGCTTCGCCGACGAGACAATCAATGACTCCGGCCGGCTTCTTGTCTTCGGGCACGCCATCTTTCGCCGGCAGGAAAATCTTGTGCAGGCTCGGCCGGCGCAAATCGCCATCGATCAGGAGGACGCGCTGACCCTGCTGCGCGAGAGCCAGCGCGTAGTTGGCGCTGGTGAAGCTCTTGCCTTCGCCGGGCAGGGCGCTGGTAAAGAGAAAGACTTTACGCTCCACCTCCGGCCCGAGGAGGGAGAGAGCGGCACGCAGGTTGCGGAAAGATTCCGCAACCGGGCCTTCGGGCGCTTCGGCGACCAATCGGTAAGCGGTGGTGGCCGGGCTGGCCGCAGTGCTTTTTACCTTCTTGTTGTCGGGCCCAACTCTTTCCGGGATAGCGGCGAGGACGGGTAATCCCAGAAGCGATTCCGCCTGGTCCACGGTCTTGATGGAACGATCGAGCGCATCGGCGCCGTAGATACAGCCGAGACCGGCGGCGAGACCGCCCAGCAAGCCCAGGAGAATAGCTTTGACCGGCTGCGGGCTGATCGGTCCATAGGGCATCGTGGCGTGTTCCGCGATGCTGACGGCGTTGGTTTTCACGTCTTTCGTCAGGTTGGTTTCCTTGATTTGCCGGAGGACGCTCTCATAGAGCGCGCGATCGGTCTCGGCCTGGCGAGCCAGCTCCTGATAACCGATCGCCGCCTTGTTGAGGGCGAGAGCGGCCTGCTCCTGTTCAGACGCCGCGGAGCCGAGGCTTTTTTCCGCGGCGCGGGCTTGTTGAAGGACGTTGCGCAGAACGGCCGGCTGACCCATGACGGCGCGTTTGAGCGCTTCCTGGGCTTCACTCAGCGCGGCGCGGGCACCCATCATCTTCGGGTGCTTCGATTTGTAGCGTTGTGCGAGGCTGGCGACCGTCGATTCGAGCTGCGCGACATCGCGGCGCCGATCGGCGACGACCGGAGCATTGGCGATGCTCGGGATGGCGAGCATCGCTTCGGTGTTTTCGCCGATCTGGTCGATCTGCTGCAACTCACTCTCGAGGCGAGCGCGATCGGCCTTCGCGGAAGTGACCTTACTGCTCAGCTCCTGGAGTTTGTCCTCAACGAGACCGCCCCGGCTGCCGGCAGCGCTCGCCCCGGCCGCCGAGCCGGTGGCCGCCGCGCCGCCGCCGAGCTGGAGGGCGTCGGGCGTGTTCGCTTTGTCTTCGGCCACGGCCGCTTCGCTCCGTTGCAGATTCCCTTTGAGGCGTTCCTGTTCCTCCATGAGATAGCGCAAGCTCTCCTGGCTGAAATCGGAGCGCCGCTCGATCGACATGCGGATGTATTCCCGGCCGACCGCTTCGGCGAGGCGTTGCGCCACCGCCGGGTCGCGGTTGGTGACGTAAAGATCGATCAGTCGCGTGCCGCGCCGAATGACCGGCTTGACCATGTTGGCGACCGCGCCGCCGAGGCCGTCTTCGAGTTGGGTGAAAGCGCGATCACGCGTGAGGATGCCATCCTTGTTGGCCGAGGACGGACTGGGCGAAGGCTTGCGCGCGACGTCGGGGGCGACCGTTTCTCCGCTCACGCTTTCACCGAGCAGCGCGCGCCCGCCATCCTCGGCGAAGCCTTCCGAGCGCACGACGCGCGCCAGAAGATTCCGGTTGGTCAGGTTCTGCTCGATCGTGCGCAGCGCTTCCTGGCTGGCGAGGAACATGGTGCGCATGCGCGAAGACGATTCTTCGCCGGCGATCATCGTCGGTTCCTGGAAATCGACTTCGAGCACCGCGTGGCTCTGATAAGTCTTTGGCGTGCGCGCGAGATAACCGAGCGCGAGAAAAAGGCCGGCGACAACGCAAAGCGCAACCACCCAGAGGCGCTCGAGGACGGAGTGCCAAAAGTGCCGGAAATCGAAACCGTGCCGCGCTTCCAGCGGAGATTCGTAGGCGGCTGGTATGGCTGCGGGAGCGGTAGCCTGCGGGAGGACGGGGTTGGGGGGTGGATTGGTTCTCATGTGATTCACAGTCTGAAGACGGCGGAGAGATGCATCCGCGCAATTTCGCCGCCAGTGCGGGAGTGGAAAGGGCGGGACATCGCTAGAAAATGCTCTCGCCGACGGTCAGGGTATCGCCTGGGACCACGAGGAAGCCGCTGCCCGCGCCGTTGGCCAGCTTCTTCGCATTTATTTTCATGATCTGGTCGTCGCCCTGATTGCGGTGCCGCCGCACGCTGATTCGCTCGGGCGCAGCGATACGCGTGTAACCGCCCGCCATCGCGACGGCTTCGAGCAGGTCGATCCCGCCCGGGCTGCCTTCCGGCATTTCGTAGCTCCCCGGGCGATTGACCTGGCCGAGGACGGTAAAGCGGCGTTTCGCATAACCAACCAGTGACACGCTGATCTTCGGGTTTACCAGATAGTCGCGACCGTAGAGATCGGTCAGCCGGGCCGCGGCCTGCGTCAGGGTGGCACCTCCGAGATGGACCGACCCGAGCAGCGGAACGCTGATGTTTCCCTCGGAATTCAAGCGGCCGGAAGTGCGCAGATCGTCCTCCCCGAAGACTTCGACCGCGATCTGGTCGTTCGCGCTCAGAACGTAACCGCTCGGAGCGGCGATCGCTTCGGGGCCAGCGGCGGCGGGTTGGCGCGCGGGCGCGGGCGCGGAGACCGGCGCGGCCGAAGCGGCGGCGACCGCGGGAGGGCGAGGTGCGTCGAAGACGTTGGTTTGCGCGTCGGCAAGGTGTGCGGCGCAGAGAAGTGCGAGCACTAAACCGGGGAGACGACGGCTTCTAGAATCTGATCGAGGTGCGCAAACCAATCTGGTTGTCATAAAAGCTGAAAAAGCCAAGGCTACTATCACTTTCCCGATAAAAATAGTACAATCCGATGGTCCAGAAGGTGGTTAAATCGAAGTCCACCGAGGCCTGCAGAAAAAAGAAGTCATCGCTCCGGTTGGAATCAAACCCGCTCGTGGTCGTGAAGTAGGAGGAGTTTTCGTAGCCGACACTCAGGCCGAGGTAGAGGCGTTGCAGGAAACGCTGCCGGGCGGAAAGGGTGGCACTCGTAGAATGGAAATTCTGTCCGGCGAGCGTGGCCGAGTTCTGCGTCCGCCGGGCGAGGGTGAGCGAGAGGCTGGTGCCGTCGAAAGGCTGGTAGAAGAGAGTACCGTCGAAGACCGGTGAGCCATTATCGTTCCCGCCATTCGCGACCTGCCGGAACTCGAACCCGGCGGAGAAGGAGGCGCTAACTTTACCGGTCAACTCATAGGAGGCGCGAAAGTTGATCTGCTCAAAGGTTTGATCGTCGCTCGGCGCGTCGACCGAGTCATAACCCGCAGTCGCTCCCACACCAAGGGCGAGCTTCGGGCTGTAGGTATAGTTGAAGTAAACGTTCCCGCTCACGACCGAGGAGCTGATCAGGCTCGCGTAATCCGAGGCATTGTAATTGAGGCCCGCAGTCAGAAAGGTTTTGCCGGTCAGCGAGTAGTTCGCATTGAGGCGAGTGCTGTAGGTGTTCAGCTTTGTCCGGCCGGCCACATCGAGATTCGTGCGGGTAAAATCCGTGCCCGTGCCGCCGGCCGCGTTCAAATTGGTGCCGTCGAGGATCTGGATTTCTTCGCCGAAGGCCAAGGTTACGCGCGGGAAGCGATATTGCCCGTTCAGAGAGATCGACTGTTGAATGGCGTTGTTCTCCGAGTGCGAGGCGAAAAAGTAACCGCTGGGGGAGTAGGTCAGGGCGAGGAAGTTGTTCTCGGCATCACCGAAGCCGAGATTGAGCGTCGGTTCGACCGTAGTGTAGACATCGCTCTGCCGATCGAAACTGCTGATGTTGATGTTGTCGTCGTACACCGTCCGCACTGTAACCCCGAGACTGTAACGCAGCCGGCGTTGCGTGGCCGCCTGTGCCCGGGTATCGGCTTCGACGAAATCTCCTGTCGGCAATGCGCGTTGATCGGGCGCCGGCGGGACCTCGACGTTTTGCGCGCGCGCGCCCTCAGTGATCACCCGCTGCTCCTGTTCCGCAGCGCTCTCCTTTACTATCTGGGCCTCTTGCTCCTCGAGCGTGGGTTGTTCCGACGCGCCAACTGAAGTGGTGGAGGATGAGGGGGGAGCGTCCCCGAGAGCGACCGACCCGGAGAGAAGTAGAAAAGCGAGCGATCCGTAACAGCACCCGGCGAGGGCGGTTCCTGGAAAGCGACTCATCGGAAAGCTGCGCAAGCGTCTTTAGGCATTATCGGGACGGCGGTGCGGGTGACGATTAACGAAGACGGTCAGCGCCCTTCATCCATGGGCGCACCGCGCTCATTCCCAGCACCTCGCATGGGCGGGGAGGACCCTTCTTTCCGCCACGCTCCGGTTAGTCGTCGTCCCGCTTGGGACAACGACCCCGACGATCCCTGGGATGGTTCGCTAAATATTTGTCCACCTGCTTGCAGGGGATAAAAATGGTGTGCTGCTTATTGTCGCGGTCGCGGTCCTTATCATCATCCCGGTCACCGTCTTTGTCCTTGTCTTTGTCCTTGTCTTTGTCGTGGTCTTTGTCGTTGTCCTTATCGTGGTCTTTACCCTTGTCCTTATCGTGGTCTTTGTCTCCGTCGCGGTCTTTGTCTTTGTCTTTGTCGTGGTCTCCGTCGTGGTCATCGTCCCGGTCCCGGCCGGTCCGGTGACAAACCGGGCATTTCCGACGGTGAGGGGAGACGTCATCCCCGTCCCCATCATTATCCCCATCCCCGTCTCCATCCCCATTCGACGGCTTACCGTCGACTTCCGCGGCCGTCGCCGCGATGCGTCCGGATAGGTCGGGGCGCAGGCTCTGTGCGGCCGCGACGTAGGCACCGGACTGTTCCCTTTCCGTATTCACCAACACCGAGGTAAAGGCATAAATAAACGCGTCGGGTGCCGCTGTTTTTACCTCGTTCTTCCCATTGGCCGCGACGGCATGGATAATCTCTTGCGAGGGCGAAGGCGCAGCCAGCAGCCAGCCGGTGACGGTCACGAAGACGCAGGCAGCGAGGGCAACGTAGAGTGCGCCGCCCCAATTTCTGAGGGATTTATTTTTCATAATTCAGCGGATTATAGAGACGGAGATTTTTGTCGCAAGATCATTTGCGGAGAATATCGAGATAGCCCGAGGTGTCGGCGGGGCGGTTACCAAGGCTCGAAGTTTCCCCCATTTTCCATGAAAAGGCGATGCAGGCGCTTCTCGACTTCGAGGGCGGCGCGGACTTCCGCCCGGACCTCCGCCCCCGCGTCTGCGAGCGACCTCGGCGTTCCTACTGCCGCCGGCAGGTCCGCGAAGTGACCCTTGGGAATCGCCATCTCCGCTTTGGCGCCGGTCGGCGATACGATGAGCTTGCCGCGGAGACAGAGGACGCGCTCGGAGTCAGCCCGGACGCCCACGCGGCAGGTCATCTGTTGACCCGTATCGACGATTCCGAAGGGCGTGCGGACGAGGAGATCCGAATCTGTTCGGGCCTGGCCCACCGACGCCGTGATGCTCCCGCGCAACAGCCGGACCTCCGCCTCCCGCGCGATCATCGGGTGAATCGACTCGTCGCCGTCGCGATCCAGTCGGAGTCG
>JBPCRH010000167.1:0-6460 GCA_050997075.1 Chthoniobacterales bacterium | reverse complement strand
CGCTTGCGAGACCGCCGCCTAACGACACCGGCCGCGACAGGCTCTCACCCATCGGCTGCGCCACGCTCGGTTCCAGCACGCGCGCCGCATTCGGCATGAAAGTCTTCCCGAAACGCTCGGACGCGGGCTTCTCCACGAAGGGCCGCGGGGGCGGCGCGACGGCGGGCGCTGTCGTTTTATCTCTCTTAAAAAATCGGAGCAAATTCATTCTAATGATCCTCGGCGGTGACCCGCCAGACTTCTTCCAGGGTGGTAATGCCTTCGAGCGCCTTATCGATCCCGACCATGCGCAAGGTTTTCATGCCTTCGGCGATCGCCTGATTTTTAATCACCGCGGCGGACGCCCGCTTGATGATCAGGCGGCGAATCGCTTCGCTCACCGGGAGCGCTTCGATGATCGCGGCGCGGCCGGAATAACCCCGGCCTTTGCAACGATCGCAGCCGGCCCCTTGAAAGAAGACCTGGCCTTCCGTCGGCTCGAGATTGAGCCGGGTAAACATCTCGGGTTCGGGGACAAATTCTTCGCGGCAGTTGACGCAGACGCGGCGGATCAAACGTTGCGCGCAGGCCATGATCACGGAGCTGGAGATCAGGAACGGCTCGATCCCCATGTCGTCGAGTCGGGCGATCGCGCCGGCGGCGTCGTTCGTGTGCAAAGTCGAGAGCACCTGGTGACCGGTGAGCGCCGCTTTCACCGCGATGTCGGCGGTTTCGTTGTCACGAATTTCACCGACCATGACAATGTCCGGATCCTGCCGCAGAATCGAGCGCAGCGCGCTTGCAAAATCGAGTCCGATGTCGGGCCGAGCCGCGACTTGGTTCACCCCCATGAGCTCGTATTCGATCGGGTCTTCGACCGTGACGATGTTGTAGTTCGGGCTGTTGAGTTCCTGGAGCACGGAATAGAGCGTCGTGGTTTTACCGGACCCAGTCGGGCCGGTGACGAGGATCATGCCGTGCGGCGCGTCGATCGCCTTGCGGAAACGCGCGACGGTTTCCTCATCCATCCCCATGGAGTCGATGCTCCCGGCCAGCGCCGTTTTATCGAGGATACGAATGACGACTTTTTCTCCGTGTTGCGTCGGCAGGATCGAGATACGCAAATCGATCTCCTTGCCCATGACGCGAATCCGGAAACGTCCGTCCTGCGGCACGCGGCGCTCCGCGCTGTTCAGGCCGGCGAGAATTTTGATACGTGAAGTGATCGCGAGCTGGAGACCCTTCGGCGGCGACTCCGCGGCGACGAGCTCGCCGTCGATCCGGTAACGCAGTTTCACCGTGCGCTGGAACGGCTCGATGTGAATGTCGGAAGCTTTTTCCTTGATCGCCTGGGCCAGGATCAGGTTCACAATCTTGATCACGGGCGCGTCTTCGGTGTCGCTCGCGAGCCGGTCGAGATCGATCTCTTCGCGTTTCTGCTGCTGGATTTCGACGTCGTTGGCGACTTCCTCGGAAACCTGCTTGAGCACGTCGCTCATGTTCTGACCGGCGGAATGGACGCCGCTGAGCGCGTCGTTCACCGCTTTCTCGGTCGCGATCATGGGCACGATCTCGAGCTGCACCCGGCGCTTCAGGTCGTCGACCGCGAGCACGTTCGTCGGGTCGGCCATGGCCACGAAAAGTTTGTCCTGGAGGCGCGCCACCGGCACGAGCTTGTGCGTTTTCGCCATGTCCCGCGGGACGAGATTCAGGATCTCTTCCGGGACGCGCACTTTCGACAGATTGATCGGCGGCGTGTTCAGGCAGCGACCCATCGAGAAGGCCATGTCCTGATCGCTGACGAACTGCTTGTCCGTTAAAATTTTGAGCAGCCGCCCGCCTTGCGACTTCTGAATTTGCGTCGCCTCCTCGAGCTGGCTCGGGAGGAGAAGACCGTCCTCGATCAGGACGTCGGCGATGCGTTCTCCGAAAGATTTGCTGCGTGACATGTTCGTTAGGCGCCTAGACGCGCCCCTCCAGGCGGTAAATGTCCTGCAAAGTTTTGATCACGGCGGAGGGCCGCGCCAGATACCAGGCGACAGCGTAATCGAGCGATTGCTGAACGGCTTCGCGGGCCGCGGCGTCAAAGGGATTGCAGACCGCGACCATGATCGTGCGGCTGACCAGATCGAAGGGCACAAAGAGCCGCCCAACCGTGAGCTCGTCCGGCAGCATCCGCACCACCTGCCGGTCGATGTCGTAATATTCCAGCGGGATGTAGGCGAACTTCGTTCGATCGATCAACGCGGAGAGCACTTTCTCGCAACGCTTTTCGTCCCCGTCGCAGAGCCGCACGAGGAGCGACTCGGGCAGCATGTTGCCTTTCAAATTTTTGTTCGACTCTCTCACCGAGTCGAGCGCGGAAGTCACTTCCTCTTCGGCAAACATCTGCTGGACGATGAGAAATTTCGCGAGCTGATCGTTCCCCATCTCCGCGTCTTCGAGGACGAGGGCTTTGCGCATCTGGCCGGCGTTGCGTCCGCCGATTTCGGCGAGGCCGCTGGGATCGGTGGCACTCGCGCTGGTTGCCGGAAGGATGAGGGCGTTCGCGCTCCCGCTGCTTTTTTGGATGCGGCCCTCGATGTCGCCGAGCATCGCGAGGGTGTCGGGCGCATTCGGTTCCTGGGCGAGAATCGCTTCGCACTCCTGCTGCGCGAGCGCATAGGACGCGACGTTGAAATAGGCTTCCGCGAGCTTGCGCGAGGCTCGCAAAGCCTCGGCGGTGTTGCCGAGTTTCTCATGCGCTTCCTTCAGAATGAGGAGCGACTGATAATCATCCGGTTGGGTTTGAGTGATGACCTCAAACATCTCAATCGTCTGGAGAATTTGGCTCCGCTCCGCTTCTGACAGTGTGTGTTCCAGCACGCAGCGCTGAAAAGCTAGAAGCGTGCCGATACCCCCAGAAGTCGCATCAATGCACATCGGCAGCTGCAGTTTCCGGTCCCTTCCACTCGCCCGCGCGCTCGGCTCGCCGTGCCCGCCGATTTCGTGTTTACTGCCTCCAACACCCGCGCGCCATGGCCTTCTTCCTTTCCCTTTGCATGAGTCTTCTCCTCGTCCAAACCCTTCGCGCGGAGAGCCCCGCGCCCGCTGCTACCCCGAAACCGCTGAAGATTTTAATCCTCGGCGGCACCGGATTTATCGGGCCGGAGGAAGTAAAATACGCGCTCGCCCGCGGCCACAAGGTGACGGTCTTTAATCGCGGTAAGACGCACCCGGGCGTGCTCCCGGCCGGCGTCGAGCAGCTCATCGGCGATCGGAACGGTCAGCTTGATGCACTAAAAAACCGGCAGTGGGACGTCGTCATCGATAACCCGACGATGCTCCCGAAATGGGTGCACGACGCCGCGCAGATTCTGCAGGGGAACGTCGAGCGCTACATCTTCATCTCGACCATTTCCGTCTACGGTGAAATCGCGAAACCGGGCGCCGACGAGACCGCGCCGGTCGCGAAATACACCGGCGCCGACGCGATGAAAGAAACGCGCGAAACCGTCGTCGCTTCCCACTTTGCCCTCTACGGACCGCTTAAGGCGCTCGCGGAGAAAGAGGTGGAAAAATGGTTCCCGGGGAAGGCGCTGATCATCCGGCCGGGCTTGATCGTCGGCCCCGGCGACGAGAGCGATCGCTTTACCTATTGGCCGGTGCGAATCGATCGCGGCGGCGAAGTCCTTGCCCCCGGCGACCCGAGCGACCCGGTGCAAATCGTCGACGCGCGCGACCTCGCGCAATGGATCATCCGCATGGCCGAAAAAGGCACAACCGGCACCTACAACGCGACCGGACCAGAGCAGCGCCTCACGATGGGCGAACTGCTCACCGGCATCGAAGACGCGCTCGATGCGAAGAGCGCGAAGTTCACCTGGGTGCCGGCGAAGTTTCTCCAGGAACACAAGGTCGCTCCCTGGTCCGACATGCCGGTCTGGATCCCGCCGGGCGGCGAGAGCGGCGGGACTGGCAGCATCAGCAACACTCGCGCGCTCGCGCAGGGTCTCACTTTTCGCCCGCTCGCCGAGACCGCGCGCGACACCCTCGACTGGTTCAAAAGCCAGCCGAAAGAGCGCCAGGAAAAACTGAAGGCCGGACTCACGCAAGAGCGCGAAGCCGAAGTCCTCGCCGCATGGCACAAGAAAGTGACGAGTAACAGTGAAGAGTAACGAGTTTTGGGCAGGGTTGCGAGCGTAACTAGGCATCACACTTGTCACTCGTCACTCACCACTCGTCACTTTCCCGCCTCCTCCGCAAAGCTGTCGACGTCCGGCCGCACGAAGTCCGCGCGCTCCTTCTCGCCTGCGCCTTTAACTTCGTCATCCTCGGCAGCTACTACCTGATTCGCCCGATCCGCGATGAGATCGGCGCCGCCGGCGGAGTCGAAAAGCTGCCCTGGATGTACAGCGGCACCCTCGTGGTGATGCTTCTCGCGAACGCGGCCTTTTCCGGCCTCGTCGCGGGCCGTTCGCGGCGTCGCTTCCTCCCGCTCGCCTACCGCTTTTTCATTCTCAACCTCCTCATTTTCTACGTTCTCATGCGCACCCTCGCACCGGGGCAACAGCTCTGGGTCGGCCGCGCCTTTTTCGTCTGGGTGAGCGTGTTTAATCTCTTCGCGGTCACGCTTTTCTGGGCGTTCATGACCGATGTCTTCGACTCCGAGCAGGCCAAGCGGCTCTTTGCTTTCATCAGCGTCGGCGGTTCGTTAGGCGCAATCGCGGGACCGCTCGTGACCGCGACGCTCGTCCGGACGCTCGGCACCCCCAATTTGCTCCTCGTCACCGCGGCGCTGCTCGAGCTCGCGCCCTGGTGCGTGAAATTCTTCCCGACCGTCCCTCCTGCTCCTGCTCCTGCTCTTGCTCCTAATCCCAATCGGAAAGAGCAGGAGAAAGAAAAACCGATCAGCGGCGGCGGGATTCTCAGCGGCATCGCGCACGTCGCGCGCTCGCCTTACCTGCTTGGCATCTGTGCCTTCATGCTCCTGCACGCGATCTGCAATACCGTGGTCTACTTCCAGCAAGCCGATATCGCTCGACACCAGATCCACGACCACGCGGCGCGCACCGCCTTCTTCGCTCAGCTTGATCTCGCGGTGAACACCCTCACCATCATCGGCCAGCTTCTCCTCACCGGACGCCTCCTGAAATGGTGCGGCGTCGCCTTCACCCTCGCGCTCCTCCCGGCGCTCAGTGTGGTCGGTTTTCTCGGAATGGGATTCCTCCCGGCGCTCGGGCTGCTCGCGGCGTTCCAGGTCCTGCGCCGCGCCGGGAATTTCGCCGTCACCCGCCCGGCGCGCGAAGTCCTCTTCACGGTTTTGCGGCGGGAGGATAAATACAAAGCCAAGAGCTTCATCGACACCTTCGTTTACCGCGTCGGCGACCAGATCGGCGCGTGGTCCTACCCGCTCCTCACCTGGCTCGGGCTCGGCCTTACCGGCATCTCCTTCGTCGCCGCTCCGCTCGCGGCTCTCTGGTGCGTCCTCAGCTTTTCGTTAGGCAAAAAACAGGCCGCGCTCGCGCAGCGCCTGTAGACGCTTCGCTCTGCGAAGTGCGGGGGCGGTTAGAATCGCAAGACAACACCCGACGCCTAACAGAGGGAGGCGTCTACAGCGTTTCCGCGCCCGCATTCGCAACTTCCCCGACTTCGCGCCACTCTACCTTATGAAACACGCCGCTCTTCTTCTCCTTCTCGGCCTTGTCCCCTTTTCCGCGCTCGCCGCGCCCGCGGATGAACAATTCGAGACGATCGCGAAAGCGTATCTCAATCAGATGCTCGAACGCAATCCGGAGTGGGCGACCGCGCTCGGCGATCATCGCTTCGACGGGAAGCTGACCGATTATTCGCCCGACGCGTTCGCGAAAGAGCGCGCGGCCGCGCAGGATTTCCAGGCGAAACTGGCGAAGATTGACCGCGCGAAATTGACCGGCCCGAACAAAGTCGACGCCCAGATCCTGAAGGACGCGATCGACTACGAGCTCTTCCAGTTGAACGAGCTGAAGGACTGGGAATCGAACCCGATCGTCTACAACGAAAGCCTCGCGAACAGCCTCTATCTTCTGGTCGCCCGCGACTTCGCGCCGGCGCCGGAGAGAATCGCCAATCTGCGCTCGCGAATGGAGGCGCTCCCGGCCGTGATCGTGCAGGCGAAGGCGAACCTGCAGCACCCGCCGGAGATCAACACGCAGGTCGCGATCGACCAAACCCAGGGTGCGATCTCACTCGTGAAGGATGGCCTCGCGCCGCTCCTCGACCAGGCGCCGGAATTGAAGAAGGAACTCGCCCCGCTCCAGGAAAAAACCGCCACCGCCCTCGCGGAGTACAAAACCTGGCTGCAAAAAGATCTTCTCCCCCGCTCGACCGGCGACTTCCGGCTGGGCGAGAAGAAGTTCCGCAAAAAACTCCACTTCGCCCTCGCCTCCGACATGCCGATGGAAGAAGTGATGGCGCGCGCCGAAGCCGACCTGAATGCGACCCAGGCCGCGATCTACGAGAC
>JBPCRH010000129.1:0-5161 GCA_050997075.1 Chthoniobacterales bacterium | reverse complement strand
ATCGACAAGCTCGATTTCGAACGCGAAAACAACAAGGTCGTGGAGCAGGGCGGCAAGCCGGCGGAAGCGACTCCGGTGCTGCTCGGCATCACCAAGGCTTCGCTCGAGACCGACAGCTTCATCAGCGCCGCATCGTTCCAGGATACGACTCGTGTGCTCACGGAAGCGGCCACGTTAGGCAAAATCGACAAGCTTCGCGGCTTCAAGGAAAACGTCATCATGGGTCACCTCATCCCGGCCGGCACCGGCTTCCCCGCGGTCCGCGAGATCAAACTCGTCGAGCTCGGCGAGCAGGTCGGCGCGCCGTTGATGGAAGAGCCCGAGGCGCAGCCTGCCCTCGGCTAACGAATCGAAAACCAATGTTAACCTTGAGAGCCGCAACGACAGTTGCGGCTCTCATTTTTTAAAAATGTCGATCGCGACCAAGACCGGCGACGCCGGTGAAACCTCACTGATGTATGGCCGGCGCGTGCCGAAAACCGATCAGCGCGTCGATGCCTACGGGTGCGTCGATGAAGTTAATTCCGCGCTCGGCATGGTCCGCTCGGCTCCCGGTGCGGCTCCGATTGCAGAGCAGATCCTCGCGATCCAAAAAGAGCTCGTCACCGTGATGGGCGAACTCGCGACTGCGCCGCAGGATTTGACGCGCTACGAGAAAGATGGCTTTGCCCTGACTAGCGCCGCGATGGTTGATCGCCTAACGAGTGCGATCGACGAGTTGGAAAAAGACAAAACGCTTTACGGCAAAGGCTGGGTCATGCCCGGCAACTCGCCGCTCGGGGCGGCGCTCGATCTTGCACGCACCACCTGCCGCCGGGCTGAACGCCGGGTCGCCGCGCTCGACGTCGCGGAGCATTCCCACGCCGAAATCCTGCGCTGTCTCAACCGCCTCTCCGACCTCTGCTGGCTCCTCGCGCGCTTCGTCGAAAAATCTTCGTAGTCGCGGCGAAATCAGTGTTCGATTTCGTCGGAACATCATAGAGTTTATCGATGAATAGGTCGCTGCGCTTTGTGTTCCCCCTGGTCCTCTGCGTGACTTTGCTTTTGGAGTCTTGCGCCAGTCCCACCACGACCTCGACGACGACGGTTCAGCACCACTCGTCTTACACCGCCGGCCCGCACCAGACGGGCACGAATCTCTAGCGCCGCTCCGCTAAATTCGCGGCTTGGCCAGTTCTGGCCCGTAGTCGCGGGATCAGCCCTCTTTATGTAAGCTGGAAAGGTGAGTTGGATCGAGACCATCCCTTTCGAAAAAGCGTCCGGCCGTTTACGCGCGATCTACCAGCGGCTGAAACCGCCTAACGATCCGCTGGATCAGGTTCTACAGGCTCACAGCTTGCGTCCGCACACTCTCGAAGGGCACATGGCGCCCTACAAAAACGTCTTGCACCATTCCGGCAACCGGCTGCCGAAATGGATTTTGGAAGCGCTCGGGATCTACGTCAGCCTCCTGAATGGTTGCGCCTACTGCGTGGAGCATCACTTCGCCGGACTGCAGAAACTGCTCGGCGAGGCGGTGTCGGCCGGCGATTTGCGCCGTCTCCTGGAGCGCGACGAGTTCGCTGGCCTGGCGAGATTTGACCCCCGGCTCGAAGCCATCTGCGCCTATGCCCGGAGACTCACGCAATCTCCGGGAGAGATGAACGAACCCGATCTCGCGCGACTGCGGGCCGCGGGCCTCGACGACGGCGAGATCCTGGAAGTGAACCAGGTGACCAGCTACTTCGCCTACGCCAACCGGACCGTCCTCGGCCTCGGCGTGACGACGAAGGGTGATGTCCTCGGTCTTTCGCCCAACGACTCCAATGATCCAGAAAATTGGCGTCATGCCTGAGGATTGCGCATGACCCGCGTCGCCCTCATCCAGCACGCCCCGGTTTTCATGGACTTGGCGGCGAGTGTCGCGAAAGGGATTGCCCTCGCGGAAGACGCCGCGCGGCAGGGTGCGCAATTGGTCGCCTTTGGGGAGACCTGGCTGCCCGGCTATCCGGCTTGGCTCGATTATTGTGGCGATGCCGCGCTCTGGGATCACGCGCCGAGCAAGGAAGTCTTCGCGCGGCTACGCCAGAATAGCATCGTCGTTCCGGGCCCCGAGACGGAGCAATTTGCGCAGCTCGCGCGCGATCATCATCTGACCCTCGTCCTCGGCGTAAACGAGCGGGTCACGCGCGGCCCCGGAAACGGCACGCTCTACAACAGCCTGCTCACGTTCACGGAGGAGCGCGGTCTCGCGAATCATCACCGCAAGCTCATCCCCACTTACACCGAGCGACTGGTTTGGGGACAAGGCGACGGCCGCGGGCTCGAAGCGGCCGACACCCCGATGGGCCGCGTCGGCGGTCTGATTTGCTGGGAACATTGGATGCCGCTCGCCCGCCAGGCTCTGCATAACTCGGGCGAGCACATCCACGTCGCGGTCTGGCCGACGGTGCACGAGATGCACCAGATCGCGAGCCGGCATTACGCGTTCGAGGGTCGCTGTTTCGTTCTCGCTGCCGGGTTGGTCATGCAGGTCAAAGATCTGCCTAACGAACTGCGCACGGCACCGGAACTCGCTGCGACACCGGACAAGTTCCTGCTCCGTGGCGGCAGCTGCATCATTGGCCCCGATGGAAAATACCTTGTCGAACCGGTCTTCGAAAGCGAAGTCACGCTCATCGTCGACCTAGATCTCCACGCGATCGACCGCGAGAAAATGACCCTCGACGTCTCCGGTCACTACAGCCGGCCGGATCTCTTCGAATTTGGTCTGCGTCGCGATCTGCCGTGAGCGATCTAGCGATTCGGACCGTCCGGCGCGCCGAGATATTCCCAGCGTTGCAGCGCGATGGGGACGTTGCCGTTTTTCCAGACGAAATCGTGGAACGCTTGGAGGTTAAGCTTTTCTCCCTGCTGCAGCCGCGCTTCCGCGAGCAGTTTGGTGATCTGAAGTTTTCCAATTTGATAAGTGAGCGCCTGTCCTGGCCCCGTGGAAAACGCGATCGCTTCGGAGCGTGCAGTTGCGGCATCCATCGGCACTTTTGACTCCAGATATTTCGCCGCCTGCTCCAGCGTGAACTCACCGAGCGCAAGTCGGACATCCACTTCCACGCGAAGTGCACGCAGCCGCATGAAGTTGTAAATGATCTCGCGCGTGTGCGGGCTGTCGTCGAAGAGCCCGGCCTGCAACATCATCTCCTCGGCGTAAAACCCGATCCCTTCGTTCGCGCCCGAGTCGTAGTAATGCCGCCGGATCGGGTCCTCGTGTTTCCAGGAAAGACAGAGCTGAAAATAATGTCCGGGGATGCCCTCGTGCACCGTCAGTGGCCGTGGATCGGCGGCCGTCGCGCGCAGGAAATACCCGAGCTTCGGCGAAGGAGGCGGGACATAGCGAACGCAGTTCTCCTTCAAGCGCGACGGGGACGTGAAATCATCGAGCTCGGTGAACCCCTCCATCGGCGCGAGATATGGCGGCAGCGCGCGGAACGTGTAGTGCTGCAGCCAATCCGGCACCGTGAGAATCCCATGCGCTCCGAGGAAGTTGCGGATCTGCTGCTCCTTCGCCGCTTCGTCGCGCTTCCAGCTCTCGATATCGGTCGCGAGCGCGAGCGGCGGGACGTCGCGATTTCGCTGCGTCTCGAACGCTTCAAACGCCACCGCCCGATCCCATTCCTGTCGCCCCATCGCGAGCAGCTCCTCGGGTGAATAGGGATTGAGCGCCACGTTCTTGAGGAAGAAAAGATAAGCATCGCGGCCGAGCGAAGTTTGTTCCGGCAACGACGCGAGACGCTTTTGCAGGTCAGCCCGAAATTTCTCGAGCGCGTCCGCCGCTCTCTCGGTCGCGTTGTTCAACTCCGCCGCCGAAAGCGTCGTCTCTGGCTGCAGCGCCGTCGCCATCTCCTGGAGACGCGGCCGAATCTTCTCGAGCGCGGCAATCGTCACGCTCGCAAACGGCTTCGGCGGCTTCGTTAGGTTTGCCAGCCCGCTCGCGAGGATCGACGGGATATTTGTCAGGCGCGTGAGGATCTCGCGGCTGCGCGCTTCGTCGTAGGGGCCCGGCACGGTGAGCGCTTCCACCAGGGGCGTGAGCGTCTGCTCGAGGTAAAAATTCGGATCGCGTTTCCAGCGCGGATTCACGTCCAGCTCCCAGTGCACACGGGCCAACGCCGAACCGATCAAGCGGTAATCCACCTGTTGCGGAATCGGCCGGCTGCTGGCGTCGATCTCCTTCCAGCGCGCCTCGAACTTCGCGAGGTCCGCATGCCGCTTTTCCACGGATGCCGCCGACCAATCGCGCTGCCCGCCCGGCCGTTCCATCCGGTTTACATCGTCGCCTGAGAACGGCGCAAATTCCGCACGCCAACTCCAGAAATCCGCGGCCAATTTTTGCAACGGCTCATCCGTCGCCTGACCAAAGCTGGTCGCAGCGAAGAGAAGCGAGACCGCAAGGAGCGCGAAGCGATTCATATTCCCGGCAGACTAGCGAGCTCGCCCGGAAGACAGAGAAAAATCGCTTCGCCTAACGGATTATTCCGCGCGGAGCGCGACCATCGGATCGACCCGGGCCGCGCGTCGCGCCGGTATCCACGTCGCCAGCAGCGCCGCCCCCGCCAGGAGCAGGGGCGCGAGGGTGAAGGCGATCGGATCGAGCACGCCGACTTTGTAGAGCAACCCGCTGAGAACTTTGCTCGTGCCGACGGCGAGGACCAGGCCAACGGCGATGCCGCTGGCCAGCATCACGAGCGCCTCGCGGATGAACATCCATTGCACGGCGCCCGGCTGCGCACCGAGGGCCATGCGGATGCCGATCTCCCGCCGCCGCCGCGCCACCGCGTAGGCTTTTACCCCGTAAATTCCGATGATCGCGAGGACGAGCGCGAGCCCACCGAAGATGGAGAAGAGCGCCGCGCCCGCTTTGACGAGCCAGAGCTCGACGTTGCTCTGGAGATGTTGCGAGAAAGTCTTGAGCGAAAGAATCGGCAACACCGGATCGACTTCGCGGACCGTCCGCCGGAGCAGATCGGCTGTCGCCGTCTCGTTCCCACGGTTGAGTGCGGCGAATTTCACGATGAAGAAAACCTCGCTCTGGAATCCGCGCGCAAACGGCAGGTAGAGCGTGCCTGGTAGTTCGTTCTCGAAAATCGCGTCGCGCGTCGCCGGTACGATGCCGACAACTTCGATT
>JBPCRH010000087.1:0-3280 GCA_050997075.1 Chthoniobacterales bacterium | reverse complement strand
CGAATGCAGGCGCGTGGGTGGCACTTCTACAAGTTCATCGAACCCGACGTTTACCGTCTTATGTGCTCGTGGCGAACGACCGCGCAGGACATCGCGGAGTTCGCGGCCGATCTGACCTCGGGAGATTGCTAAAGCCGTCTCGCCAGTTCTGAGCTCTCGCCTCCTGCGCGAACGAGCTGTGTTATTTTCATCGCCATGCGGCCGCGCGATCTTCCTATCTACGAACTCGAAGAGGAGATCGTTAGGTTGCTCCAGAAGGAACCCCGCCTGGTTCTCGAGGCGCCTACCGGCTCCGGGAAATCCACGCAGGTGCCGCAGATCCTGCTGGAGCGCGGGCTGCTGGGCGCGGGCGAAGTCGTAGTGCTCCAGCCGCGCCGGCTTGCGACCCGACTCCTCGCACGACGCGTGGCCGCCGAGCGAAGTGGAAAACTGGGCGACGAAGTCGGATACCAGATACGGTTCGAGAAAGTCGCGTCGCAGACAACGCGCATCCGCTTCGTGACCGAGGACCTTCTCCTGCGCCAGCTGCTTCAGGACCCCGAGTTGCGCGGAGTCAGCGCGATCCTTTTCGACGAATTCCACGAGCGCCATCTCTACGGCGACATGACCCTCGCGCGGACCTTACAGCTCCAGGAAACAACCCGACCCGACCTTAAACTCGTCGTCATGTCGGCCACGCTCGAGTCGGACAAGCTGGAAAAATATCTCGCTCCCTGCCCCGTCCTGGCGTCGAGCGGGCGCACCCATCCGGTCGCGATCGAATACCTCACGAAACCAGTGCGCGGGGAGAACTATCCGATCTGGGATTTGGCGGCGGACGAACTCGAGCGGGTCGCGCTGCATACAGAGGGCGACGTGCTCATCTTCATGCCGGGCCGTTACGAAATCACCCGCACGATTTCCGCGCTCCGCGCCTCGCGCTTGAGTGATCGCTTCATCGCGCTCCCGCTCTACAGCGAGCTGCCGCCGGCCGAGCAGGACGCCGCTCTGAGCCAGTACGAAAAACGCAAAGTCATCGTGGCGACGAACGTCGCGGAAACTTCCCTAACGATCGACGGCGTGCGGGTGGTGATCGACAGCGGCCTGGCGCGGATCGCGCGTTTCGACCCACGACGCGGGATCAACACGCTCTTTATCGAAAAGATCAGCCGCGCCTCGGCCGATCAGCGCACAGGGCGGGCGGGGCGAACCGCGCCCGGACATTGCCTGCGCCTTTGGACGGAGAGAGAACATCTGGAGCGCGCGTCGCAGGAATTGCCGGAGGTGAAACGCCTCGATCTGGCGGAAGTCGTCCTGACCTTAAAGGCGAGCGGGGTGGAAGACGTAGCGGCGTTTCGCTGGCTCGAACAACCCGACCCGAGGGCGCTGGAAAGCGCGGAGCAGCTCCTGACTGATTTGAGCGCGATCCAGCAGGGCAAGCTAACCTCGTTAGGCCGACGCATGCTCGCGTTCCCTCTTCACCCGCGCTACGCCCGCATGTTGCTCGCCGCCCAGGAGCAGCGCTGCGTGCGCGGGATCGCACTCATCGCCGCCCTGACCCAGGGCCGCAATCTCCTCCGCCGCGCGGAAGGGAAAGAAATCCGGAACGAACGCGAAGACTTGCTGGGAGGTGAAGATGAGTCCGATCTCTTCACCTTGCTCCGTGCTTTTCGTTTTGCGGAAAAGAATCAATTCGATCTGCGGCGGTGCGCGAGTATCGGAGTGAATGCCGGGGCGGCGCGTGAGGCGGGACAGCTTTGGGAACAGTTCCTCTCCATTGCGCGCTCTGAAGGTCTCGATCTCGAGGAGCGCGAAGCTGGTCCGGATGCGATCGGCCGCTGCGTGTTGGCGGGCTTTCCCGATCAGGTCGCGCTCCGGCTGGATGTCGGCACGCTACGTTGTGCACTCGTCCACAATCGCCGCGGCGTTCTGGCGCGCGAAAGTGTGGTGCAGCGGTCCCGGCTCCTAACCGCCTCGGAGATTCGCGAAATCGAAACGAGCGACGGCGAGCGGCAGGTCCTCCTCACTCTCGCGACCGCGATCAAGGAAGAATGGCTCCGCGAGTTTTTCCCGGAAGCCGTTCAGGAAAGAACCACGGTGACCTTCGACGCATCGGCCCGTCGCGTCGTTGGGCGGACGATTACGCAGTTCCACGATCTCGTGCTGACGGAGAAAACGACCGACCGCGTCCCGCTCGCGGAAGCCGCGGCTCTCCTGGCGCGGGAAGTCATGGCCGGGACGTGCCCGCTCAAGAAATGGGATCACGCAGTCGAGCAATGGATCGCCCGCTTAAACTTTAGCGCCGCAACTTTCCCCGAACTGGAATTGCCGCCGATCGAAGCATCCGACCGTGCCCTCTTGATCGAGCAGATCTGTCAGGGGGCGACGAGCTACAAGGAAATCAAGGAGCGGCCCGTCACCAGAATTGTGCGCTCCTGGCTGAGCGCAGCTCAGCAGGCCGCGCTCGAAACCCTCGCGCCGGAGCGGATCAAGCTGCCTAACGAGCGCAACGCAAAAATCGTTTACAGCGCGCAACATGCGCCCACAATCTCCGCCCGCATCCAGGATCTCTACGGCGTGGAGAGCGGCCTCTCCATCGGCTCATCCCGAGTGCCGTTGCGGATCGAGGTCCTGGCGCCGAACCATCGTCCGCTCCAGATCACCGAAGACCTCACCACCTTTTGGCGGGAGAGTTATCCCAAGATCAAACAAACGCTGCAGCGAAAGTATCCCAAGCATCAGTGGCGCTGACGCTGGGTAACCTTCGCCGCCGGCGTCAGAACTCCTAGAACTCCAAGTGATCGTGCTCGCACCGAAGCTGTCGGGGAACGTTCCGGCTGGAACAAGACCGACCCATTGCCCGACTTGGCGGGAATAACGAATGGCGAGCGGGATCGTGGAATGAGGCTCCCTAACGTCCAAGATATCACTCTGACTCACGCCCGCCACCAGGCCAGATGGAGTCGGGCGCGTTAGTGTTGAACTTGACCTTTGGGATGCGACCTCGCACTGGAAATTATTCCCTGCCAAGGGCAATTTCTTGGGTGACTGACGCGGAACTCGCTTCCGAGGAGAAAATCGCGGCGCACGCCGGAGCAGCCAAGTTTCAACCCCCCCCGGGGTAGCCTGATAAGCGCCCGCCCCCGGACAAGCACGATTTTCGATCCGCCTAAATACTGCCGCGTATGCCGCGAGTCGGATCGCGCGGCGAGGTCAGGCCGCTGACTTTTGTCCAGGCGGCCTTCGACGCTTCGCGGGCGTGATCCCAAGGGAGCGCGTCCCCAACCTGGTGCTTCTGGTA
>JBPCRH010000074.1:0-2689 GCA_050997075.1 Chthoniobacterales bacterium | reverse complement strand
AAGTGAATCAAGCTCCCGTTTGCGCTGCAAATCCCGGGCCATCCGCCAAGGGAAAACTTTCCGCCTGCGCCCGCGGCCGGAAGCTAAAGACGGACGCCGCCGGGTGCGGTGAAATCCGACGGCAAAGCGTCGCCGGTATTGCGCGTCGCGACCGGCTCGAAGAGAACAACCTCCGCCTCCGCGTCCGCCGCGGTGCGATGTTCGACTCCGTGCGGGACGACGAGAAATTCGCCGGCCTTCAGCTCGACCGCGCGATCGCGAAATTCGATCCGCATCGTCCCGCGCCAGACGAGAAAGAGTTCATCCTCGCGCTCATGGGAGTGCCACGGAAAGACGCCCGCGAACTTCACCACTTTTACTTCCTGCCCGTTGAGTTCGCCGACGATTTTCGGCCGCCAGTGTTCCGAAAACGCCGCAAATTTTTCCGCCAGGTTGATCTTTTCCACCGACGGCAAAATAGCACAGCGGTGTAGAGGCGGCCGTGTCGGCCGCAATGGCGGCAACCAAGCGCCGGCTCTGCGGCAAAACCCGCGCACCAAATCCACCCCGAAGCGGGCGACACGCCCGCCGCTACAGCGGAGTTTGCAATCGCGCGGTCGTCTCCGATGATTCTCTCCCGATGGCGGAAATCCCGAAGGCATACGAGCCACAGGCAGTCGAGGCGAAGTGGTATGCCCGCTGGCTGGAGGGCGGTTTTTTCGCGGCCGACCCCGCCTCCGCGAAGCCGGCCTATTCCATCGTCATGCCGCCGCCGAACGTGACCGGCGTCCTCACGCTCGGCCACGTCCTCAACAACACCATCCAGGACATCCTCGCCCGCCGCGCGCGCATGACTGGCCATGAAGTCCTCTGGCTCCCCGGGCTCGATCACGCCGGCATCGCCACCCAGACCGTGGTCGAGCGCAAACTGCGCAAGGAAGAAGGCCGGACCCGGCACGATCTCGGCCGCGAAGAATTCGTTAGGCGGATCTGGGATTGGAAGGAAAAACACGGCGGCATCATCATCGAGCAACTGAAACGGCTCGGCTGTTCCTGCGATTGGTCGCGCGAACGATTCACCATGGACGAGAGCTACTCGCGCGCAGTCCAACAGGTCTTCGTCGATCTTTACGCGAAAGGGTTCATCTATCGCGGCCGGCGGATGGTGAACTGGGACCCGGTCGCGCTCACCGCGCTCTCCGACGAGGAAGTGATCCCGACTCCACAGAAAAGCGCGCTCTATTACGTGCGCTACGAGCTGGTCGATGAACCGGGCCGTTTCCTCGAGGTCGCGACGACCCGGCCGGAAACGATCATGGCCGACGTCGCGCTCGCGGTGCATCCGAACGATGAGCGCTATCGCGCATTGTTAGGCAAAAAAGCTTGGCGGCCGCTCGATCGTGCGGAACTCCCGATCATCGGCGACGACGCGATCGATCCGGTCTTTGGCACCGGCGTGCTCAAGGTCACGCCTGCGCACGACAAGGTCGATTTCGAGATCGGGCAGCGGCATCAACTGCCGGTGATCGATGTGCTCCATCCGAACGGGAAAATTAACTGCCCCAACGTTCCGGAGCTTGATGGGCTCGACCGTTTTGCCGCGCGCAAAAAAGCGGCGGAAATGCTGAGCGAAGCTGGTCTGCTTGCGAAGGAGGAGCCGCACGAAAGCACGGTCGGATTTAGTGAACGCGCGGGCGTTCCGATCGAGCCGCGGCTGAGCGAACAATGGTTCCTCAAATACCCGCAAGTGCCCGAAGCGCGCGCGGCGGTGGGGGAAAAAGCGGCGATTCGTTTCCGGCCCGAGCGCTGGGAAAACGTCTATCAACACTGGCTCGGAAACATCCAGGATTGGTGTATCAGCCGCCAACTTTGGTGGGGTCATCGGATCCCGGTTTGGTATCGTGGGGCAAGTTTGCAACTTGCTTCTGCGGAGGGCACGCAAGTGAGTGAGGAGGGGACGCAAGTTACAAACTTGCGCCACGAGGGGGGCGCTGGGGACCGCGGGGGCTTTCTCGACTTCCGTGGGTTGGACGATTTTTCCGAGGTCGAGATCACGCGCCGTCGCTTACCGCACTGGCAGCAGGAGGACGCGACCTACTTCGTCACTTTTCGTCTGGCTGATGCCATCCCCGCGGACAAGCTGGTCGGTCTCGAAGAAGAACGAGAACGCTGGCTCTCCGCTCATCCAGAGCCGTGGAGTGCGCCTGATAAACGCGACTACTACGAACGATTTTCGGTGCCGATCGAACGATGGTTGGACGCCGGTTACGGATCGTGTCTGCTCCGGGAACCCGGCGCGGCTCGAGTGGTGGCCGACGCACTCAAGCACTTTGCCAACGAACGCTACGAATTAGGCGCCTGGGTGGTGATGCCAAACCATGTCCACGCGCTGGTCACGCCCAAGCCTGGGCATGATCTGAGCGGAATCCTGCATTCCTGGAAACGCTTCAGCGCGCGCGAGATCAACCGCGTGAGGGGAAAGGAAGGTCAGCTTTGGCAACACGAATCCTACGATCACATCGTGCGCGACGAAGCGTCGTTAGATCGGATCACGCAGTACATCGAAGGGAATCCGGAATCCGCGGGGATCAGGGTATCGGAGGGTTCCGTAGTCGAGCCGGCCTCCCCGGTGGCGCAAGATTCCCCCGTGGCGCAAGTTTCTAACTTGCGAGAGAGGCAGGCTGCGGACTTACGCGAGAGGCAAGTTACA
>JBPCRH010000005.1:0-4669 GCA_050997075.1 Chthoniobacterales bacterium | reverse complement strand
CCCCCGCGCCGACTCGATCGGGACCATTTGACACGGTCTTCGAGTAAAGCACTGATGTCCGCAAAGACCGTCTCCCGATCACGGTTCCCGTCGATCCGGTGGAGTGCGTCGTTCTTTTCGTAAAAGGAGAGGAGCGGCTCCGTCTTGGACCGATACTCGACGAGACGATTTTGCAGGACCGAAGCGTCGTCGTCCTCGCGGCGAATGAGCGGTCCATCGCAATACGGGCAAACCGGGCGCTGCGCAAAAGTCGCGCTGCTCAGACTGGTGGTGAAGCCGCAGCGGCGGCATTGCAGCCGACTCGCGATGCGATCGCGCACCGTTTCCTCCGAGACTTCGAGCCAGAGAGCGAGATCGAGCGCAGTGCAGTTGTTGGCCAAGATTTCGTCCAGCCGCTCCGCCTGTGTGACAGTGCGGGGAAAGCCATCAAAGACAAAACCTTCCTTGCCGTGCAGATCGAGCCCGTCGCCAATCAACTTCACAATGATGTCGTCGGGCACAAGCCCGCCCTGTTTCGCGATCTCATCCGCCTTCAAACCGAGCGGCGTCTCCAGGTCGCGCTCACGGCGCAGGATGGTTCCCGGCGACGTCACCGAAATGGCGAAGTGTCGCGTGATCATCTCCGCCTGTGTTCCTTTGCCGGAACCGGGCGCGCCGAGGAGGACGATGCGACTTTTCACCGGGCGCCGTAGAGGAAAATTGCCACGCCGCCGATTACCAGCACGGCGATCCCAACATAGAGCCACATCAGCGTCCCCTGCTCCGCCGCTTCCCCGCGCGCACCACCGCGATCGAAAGCGCGACCGCGAATCCGGCCTTTGCGCAGGAAGCCGTCATAATGCCGCTGGATCAGATGAGTCTCCACCTGTCGCATGGTGTCGAGCATAACGCCGACGATAATGAGCAAGCTCGTGCCGCCGAAGAACTGCGCCGTGATCACGGGCACATGCAGCCCCTGGCTGAGCAGGCTCGGTAAAATCGCAATCGCGGTCAGGAAAATGGCGCCGGCAAAAGTGAGCCGTGTCATCGTGAAATCGAGAAAATCCGCAGTCGGTTTTCCAGGGCGCACGCCTGGAATGTAACCGCCGTATTTCTTCAGGTCATCCGCGATTTGCGAGGGCTGAAACTGCGTCGCTACCCAGAAATAGCTGAAGAAGAAAATCATCGCCGCGAGCACGACGTAATGCATCCAGCCGCTCGAAAGGTTGTCCGCAATCATCTTCGCGGTCCGGCTGTTCTTGAACGCGAGTCCGACGATCGTGGTCGGGAAAAGAAGGAGCGCCCAGGCGAAGATGATCGGCATGACACCGGCGTAGTTCACCTTCAGCGGCATGTATTGAGTCTGACCGCCATACATCTTCCGGCCGACGACGCGTTTCGCGTACTGCACGGTAATTTTTCGCACACCCTGGGTGACGGCGATGACCGCAGCGATGACGATAAAGAGGAACGCCACCATCAACACTAGGATTGCTGGATTCACCTGACTCTGTCCGGTCGCGGCTGAGGGCACGAAAGTTTTCCAAGCCTGCGCGAGCGCTGCGGGCAAGCGCGCAACAATGCCGATCGTGATGATCAGCGAGATGCCATTGCCGATGCCGCGGTCGGTGATTTGATCGCCGAGCCACATCAGAAAGAGCGTGCCCGAAGTCAGGGTCAGCACCGTGATGATGCGGAAGGACATGCCGAGATTATCAACCAGCGGAATGCCGAGGCGTGCGGTCGTCTCCGTGATACCCGGGAGCATCGTGTGATACGACTCCGGATGCTGGAAGGAAACTGCGAGGAGGTAAGCCTGGAAAATACAGAGCACCACGGTCGCGTAGCGCGTGTATTGCATGATCTTCTGTCGGCCGCCGTCTTCGCGGGAGAGCCGGCTGAGCGATGGGATCACCGCCGTGAGCAGCTGGAGCATGATCGAGGCGCTGATGTAAGGCATGATGCCTAACGAAAAGACGGCGCAGTTCTCGAGCGCACCGCCACTGAAAAGATTGAAGAGGGCCGCGACACCGCCGCCGGCGCTCTGCGAAGAAGTGCGGAACCAATCCTGCAACACCGCCGGGTTGACGCCCGGGGTCGTGATCGCCGCCCCTAGTCGCACCACCACGATGACCGCGAGGGTGAACAAAATCCGCCGACGCAGCTCGGGAATTTTGACGCTGTTAAGAAAAGCCGAAACCATCCGCTAATTCGGTTAGAGCATGCCGCTACTTCGCGGTTTTCTTTTTCTTCGCAGCCGGCTTTTTCTTCGCCGGCGTTGCGGGCTCAGCCTTGGCCTCGGCGACCGGGCGACGCGGGCCGTTGACGGCGCGAGGCTCTTTCAGCTTCACCGTTCCCCCGGCCTTTTCGATTTTCGCGCGAGCGGAATCGCTCACCTTGTCCGCTTCGATCGTGAGACCGTGGTTTAGTTCCCCGCGACCGAGAATTTTCAGACCAGCAACTTTTCCACGCACATGCTTCGAGTCGCGGAGCATTTCCTCGTTGATCACCGTCCCAGCCTTGAACTCATTCAGGTCGTCGAGATTGATGATCGCCCAGGTCTTGTGGAACGCTGCGTTGTTGAAACCGCGCTTCGGCAAACGCCGAATGAGCGGCATCTGCCCGCCTTCGAAACCGAGACGAATGCTCCCGCCGGAACGCGCTTTTTGGCCTTTGTGCCCTTTGCCGCTGGTCTTGCCGTGGCCGGAGCTTTCCCCGATCCCCAGTCGCTTCGTCCGATGTTTCGCACCGGGACGCGGACGTAAATTGTTTAGCCGCATCATGACTGCGCGGCCTCCCCACCATTGTTATGGTTGGTCACCTTAATCCCACGGGTCTTCATGATCTCCTCGCGACGGCGCAGCGAGCGCAACGCCTCGATCGTAGCCTTGACCACATTAGCGTGATTGTTCGAGCCTAACGACTTCGCCAGGACATCGCGAATGCCCACGGCCTCCACGACCGCCCGCACGCCGCCACCCGCGATGACGCCGGTGCCCGGAGAAGCCGGACGAAGCATGACGCGGCCGCCACCGAATTCGCCGATCACTTCGTGCGGAATGGTGTTATCGCGCAAAGACATTTTTTCCATCGACTTGCGCGCGGCCTCGGAAGCTTTGCGAATCGCTTCCGCGACTTCGTTTGCCTTGCCGAATCCACAGCCGACTTTGCCGTCGTGATCGCCCGCGACGATGAGGGCACTAAAACTAAAGCGGCGTCCGCCTTTTACGACCTTCGCGCAACGATTGATGAAGACGACCTTCTCGGTCGTGGCTCCTCTTGCCGGAGGCGGCCGGTCCGTGGTGCGCGAGGCGCGTCGGCTGCATGGGTTGCCTGCGTATGCCATATTAAAGTTTCACTCCGCCTTCGCGCGCCGCGTCCGCCAGCGCTTTCACTTTGCCGTGGTAGAGAAATCCCCCACGATCAAAAACTGCCTTGTCGATATTCTTTGCGAGCAAACGCTCGGCGATAAGCTTGCCCACTTTCTCGGCGGTCGCCCGGTTCGCAGCCCCTTTGCCGTTAAGTTCCTTTTCGGTCGTGCCGGCAGAAACCAGAGTCTGGCCCGCTTCGTCGTCGATGACCTGCGCGTAAACGTGCTTGCCGGAAAAATAGACCGCGAGGCGCGGACGTTCCGCGGTTCCGGAGACTTTGCGCCGGATGCGGTTGTGGATGCGCCCGCGAATGACTTTGCGATTGATCGTAGCCATAACTATTGGACCGTCTTGCCTTCCTTACGGCGAACTTTCTCGCCGGCGTAACGAACGCCTTTGCCCTTGTAAGGCTCCGGCGGGTAGTAACCGCGAATATCCGCGGCGACTTGGCCGACGGTTTTTTTGTCGACGCCTTGGATGGAAATTTTCGTGTTCTCGGTGACCACGATCTTGATGTCTTTCGGGATCTGGAAAAGTATCGGGTGGGAGAAGCCGAGGCTCAGGTTCAGGTTGCTTCCCTGAACGGCGGCTTTAAAACCGACGCCTTCGATTTCGAGGTTCCGGGTAAAGCCTTCGCTGACGCCGAGGATCATGTTGTTGACCAACGCGCGCGAAAGACCATGCAGCGCTTTCAGGCTCCGAGTCTCGGCATTGCGGACAAACGACACCTGGTTATCGGCGATATTCGCCTTGATCCCTTTCGGCAAAGTCCAGTCGAGTTTCCCCTTCGGACCTTCCACCGCGACCTTGCCGTTGTTGTCGATATTGACTTTGACCTTGTCGGGAATTCCGACGGCCTTGTTTCCAATTCGTGACATAACTCGTGAGCTACCAGACGAAAGCCAGTAACTCGCCTCCTACTTTTTGTTTCTTCGCCTCGCGACCGGACATCACTCCGCGCGAGGTGGATAAAATGGCGGTGCCCATCCCGCCGAGCACGCGCGGGATTTCATCCGCGGCCACGTAGCGGCGGAGACCGGGGCGGCTGACGCGTTTCAAGCCGGTGATGGCGCTGGAACGATTCGCAATCTTATTGGTGATCTTAATCCGCGGATGGGCCGCGGTCGTATCGAGAGAAAAATCGGTGATGTAGCCTTCCTCTTTCAGGATCCGAACGACTTCGTTCTTGATTTTCGAGAAGGGGACAAACATCTCCAGCTTCTGGACGCTGTTCGCGTTGCGGACGCGCGTCAGGAGATCGGCGATAGGGTCGGTGACAGTACTCATGTTCGTTAGGCTGCGGCGGTCGCGACGGGTTT
>JBPCRH010000395.1:0-2907 GCA_050997075.1 Chthoniobacterales bacterium | reverse complement strand
GGTCGGCAGCGCCCACCAGATAAAACCAATCGGCCCGCCCTCGCCCAGATAGAGCAGGGCAAAGAGCAACCGCGATCTGGCGGGAGCGGTAGAATCCGGCATCAGCGCAGTGTGATTCGCGCACCGCGCAAATGCCCAGCTTCAACTTCACTGCGGGGAAGAGTGAATTAGGAAAGCAGGAAGGCAGGAAAGGAACGTCAGGTTGCGTGGTGTTCTCGCTTAGGAGTCAGCCGCGGGGAGGGTCAATTTGGAAACCAGAAAGCCAGAAAGAAGATTGATACCGGATCAGTGGTGGCGCGAGGTCGGAAGTGAGGTCCGTGCTCTTGATTTTGCCTGCCTTGCCATCGCCGATTCGCGTTTCCGCCGTATTCCTGATTCATCCAATTCCGAAGGGGTTGAACAACTCACCTTCCAAAATCCTTGCTTGCGCTGGCGAGCCCGCGCCCGGACCCTCTTTGCCAGCGCGATCTCAGATGATCCTGAAAAGCGTTTCTTTCCTTCTGCTTCGTCGTTGGCCCTTTGTTAGAAGCTATCCCAAACCTTTTTTGCCGGGTTGTCATGTTGAGCACAGCGAAACATCTCTAACTGTTCCCCGAGCGCCCTCCTCCAGAAACAAGCGGAGATTCTTCATTTCATTCAGAAAGACATGTTTGGGGGAGCGAGGGACCGCACATCCTTTGCTCGAGCCTCTTCTCCAGTAGAACATGGTAAGACGCTTGCCACATCCTACGCCGCGCTTCGCCGGCTCGGGACGACACCGCTAATTTATGAGATGCCTTTTAGTGCTATTCATCCTGCCGCTGGGTTCGATGCTCGCCCAGGAAACGCCAAAGTCGGATGAGTCCTTCGAAGTCGAACCGCCATGGTTAGTCCAACCGGGCGACGTCAAGGGAGACGCCGACGAGACGCCCCCCGATGCAGCGAAACTGGCGCAGCAATTGGAACAGGCGAAGAAAAGCGCGGCCTTGGCCGAACGGCTGGTCAAGATCGGTGTGCTGGCGAAAATCGACGCGGAGCGGCGCGCGTTGGGTGTGATCCGGCTGGAGTCAGAACTGGCCGGCGCGCAAATGGTCGCGGCGCAGGCGGAGGTCACCCTGCAGCAGACCCGCCACGCCGCCGGTCAGGCGAGCAAGGCCGACTTGGACGTAGCGACCGCCACGCTCAACGGGGCGAGCGTGGCAGCACAGGCTGCGGAGGAAAAATATCGCAAGGCCCAGCTCGACGCCGCGGCGCTAAATCTTCGCCGCCAACAGCACTTGTTTGCGCAAGGCGCCGCGCGCAAGTCCGACGTCACCCGCGCGGAGGAGAAGCTCGCCGCCCTTCAGCGGGGCGAGCAATGAATGTAGCGTTCGCTATCGCCTATTTTCCTGCCTTCCTGCTTTCCTAATTCATCCCATCCGATTACGGGGCCTGATACGGCTCCTTTTGGAAACAAACTGCCGGGCCGTTACCGGCGAATTGAGATGAGTAACGGGCGAACGAAGCAGAAACGGCGCGTTGACCAAAAGACAGGCGAGATAGCTCGTCCCTTCTAGCCCGGCGCGATCGCGAATAACCCCGCGATTCCCACCGCGTAGATCACGAGCACAGCCAGCGAATCGATTCCCAGCCGCGCAATCTGCCGGCGCGGTCGGAAGATCAGCCCGCAGAGATAGACACAGGTCAGTAACATCCCTAGTGCTGTGAGATAGATATCCGTTCTTTGCGCCTTGGGCAGGACCGCCTCCCCCGAGAGCAATGTCGCCAGGAAGAAGAGCACCGGCAGGAAGGCATTCCCGCCGAAGATATCGCTCATCGCAAGTTTGTAATCGCCCAGCTTTACCGACGCCAACCCGGTTGAGACCTCTGGGAGCGAAGTCGCCGCCGCCAGCACCGTCGCGCCAAAAATCACGCCGCTCATCCCCAAGTGTTTCGCCAACGCCTCGCCGCTCAGCTCCAGCGAGACTCCGCTCGCCAGCGTCACCGCCGCCGCCGCCAGGAAAATGGCGAGCGCCAGGCCCGTGCTCATCTTTTGTGTCGCCGTCTTCTTATTCTTCGAGTGTCCGCGCGCATCCGCCTGGCCGCCGGGCGCGTCGCCCTTCTTTTCCCAGGGAAGATCCTTGCGCGCTTTACTCACCAGATAGAGCCCGACCAACCACACGAGCACGATCCCCACCGTCGCAGGAGTGAGCCGCCAATAGATCAAACTCGACGGCAGCTCGTGACCCAGAATTGCCATGGTCAGGACCGCGATCACGAGTAACCCCTCCAGCACCAGTCCGAGCGAAGCCGCTCGATAGGTCAGCCCGTCCTTCTTTCCCAGCCCGAAGAAATCCAGCACCACCAGGACCACCGTCTGGATCGCGATTCCGCCTAGGATATTGCCGATCGCGATCCCGAGATCGTGATGCAGAGCCGCGCTCGCCGTGATCGCGATCTCTGGCAGATTCGTCACGATCGAGAGGAGTAACATTCCGCCAAGCGCCTCCCCTAGGCCGAGGCGCGAGGAGAGGATGTCCGTCGTGTGCGAGACATAAATCCCCGCGACCCAGACCGCCGTCGCCGCGCCCAGAAAGATGAGCACCAACCATCCGAGCGCGAGTTGATCCAGATTCATCGCGGTATGTATAGCTCAGGCCGGGTCGTCGGCTGCAACCTTTCCCGCATCCTCACCTCAACAGATTCGCCGGGAAACGCGCCTCCCGTTCCCTCCGAAGAATGCGCTGCTGACGCACCCGCAACGCCACGCTCGGTTGCGCCGGATTCCAGCCCTTCGGATTCGGCAACACCGCCGCGAGCAGGGCCGATTGCTCTCGCGTGGGCCCGCGCGCGCTCCCGCCGAAAAAACGCTGCGCCGCCGCTTCCACTCCGTAGATCCCGCGTCCCATCTCCACCACATTGGCATACAGCCCCAGGATGCGCCGCTTC
>JBPCRH010000387.1:0-4393 GCA_050997075.1 Chthoniobacterales bacterium | reverse complement strand
CGAATTTCCTTTACCAAGATGCTTACACCACGAACCCGAAAATTTACAGCCGCACGAAGCTGGCCAATGCGCGTTTCACTCAGATGATCCAGGGCCAAAGCGACCGGAAGAAGACGCCGCTGGACGGCATCACGGTCTTCTCGGGAGGCGACGAACGCTCGGAAACCCAGAAGTGGCTGGTCGATTTCGGTCGTTGGTTCCTCACCGTGCCGACCAAATTCTCCACAACCGTCGCCCTCGACACGCTCGGGGTGCAGCCCTGGAAAAACATGGTGCGACGAACCCGGACGATGTTCGAGCGTGAATCGGAGTTCATTCCCGATCTCACCTACGACGACGCCACAGAGTTAGCGCGCTACCGGGGCGATCTCATCGTTCCGGCGAAATTGATCGACCAACTAAACTTCACCGGCCGGAAAGGCGCGATGTGGCATTTCTGCGATCAACTCCAACAATACCTAACGACGCGGAACGTGGCCGGGGAACCGAAGGTCACGGTCATCGGTCATTCCATGGGCGCGATCGTGACCTGCGAGATGCTCGAGCGTTTCCATCGTCTTCCGGTCGACAACGTCGTCCTGATGGCCGCCGCCTGCTCGATCAATGACTTCAAGGTGAAGATCATCCCCTATCTCGAAGAGCAGAATCTGCGGGCGGACTTTGCGAGTAGGGCGCCAGCGGTCGCGGCCGCCTACGGTCCATTCATCAAGACGAAGCTCTACAACCTCTGCCTGAACGACACCGGGGAACATCTCGAGCCGAACCCCGGCCAGCTCGATCTCGTGCAACGTGGCAGCCTGCTCACCTGGGTGGACACGCTCTACCAGAATCCGGAGAGCGAAAACGACCGCACTTTGGGGCGATGGGTGAACGCTGTCCTTGCGACCGACGATATCCCGAGCGGAGTCTTAAACCGGATCACGATCAAGGGCTTCGGGCTCGACCGCCGCCGCCGGAAAGACTCGCCGGTTTACACCGCAGATCCTTCTCAGACCAAGGTCATCGACGAACCGACAAAGCACGGCGAGTTCTCGCGCTACCAGGAAAAGAAGAGCAAGCGCGCCTCCAATTTTCGTTTTTGGGACCCTAAATTCCGGGAGCCGGAGCCGACCGCCGACGTCGCGCCGCGGTAGGCCGGGTTATTGCGGTTCTGCTTTGCCTTGGACGTGGAGCTGCGGCTTCCCCGTGCTTTGGTTCACGCTGACGATGTAGGGCTTGGCGGTGACCGTCGAAGTCTGGCGGGTCTCGATCATCGCGCCGGCGACGCAGCCCAGGGTCACCCCGATAAGCAAGCTGATGATCACCGGTTTGCGCACGCGGGAAATGACCCACCACGCGCTCGTTTGCAAACGAAAAGCGTGATTAATCTTGGCTGCGGAGCGGGCGGGGCGCACGCTGGGTGCAGAGCAGGACCGAGACCTCATGAGCGCGAAATCGAAACCGACAGCTCGCGACCGGCTCGTTCGCTGGTTCTTCGCGATGTTTTTTATTTTCGGCGCGACAGCCTGTGCGATCACATTGTTAGCGCTGCTCTTTCCGGGGGTGCAGGTCGACCTCGTGTGGCGGCTGAAGCCGGAGGCGCAGGTTGGTTTCCAACAGCTCGGGCGAGATCGCTCGGTGCTCCTGATGCTCACGGTCGGCGTCGCCTGTGGCAGCACGGCTTTCGGCCTGGCAAGATCCCGCCCGTGGGGCCGGGCTCTGGCGATCGTCATCCTTGTGGTCAACCTTCTTGGCGACACCGCCAATGCCATTTTTCGGCACGATCCCCGGACTTTGATCGGACTGCCGATTGCCGGAGCGATGATCTTTTACCTCTGGCGGCATCCGTGGCGGGAGGTCCGGCCGCAGGCTTAAGTCCGACACTTATTTAGAGAGGAAATAATGCAAGACTGGGCGGCGGCGGGCATGGCACCTGCTGATTATTATGACAACTACAACGACACCAGCCATGACAAATACCTACTCTCACTCCGCGCTCGACTCGCACTCTTCCGTCCTGAAAGCGGCCCTCGTGGAACCGCTCCTCGTCGTCGGCGTCTCCGCCTTCTGGCTGGTGACCCTGCCCTTCGCCGCCGTGGCGATGCTTGGAGTGAAGGTCGTTGAGGGCGCTAACGCCTTCGTCCGTGGCACCGCCCGGACGAACCCGCTCATCCTGCGCAAAGGCAATGTTTCCAAGAGCGAAGGCGTCGGGGCACAAGCTGCGCAGAAAAAAGCCTAAGCAACTCTGTCATCCTGAGCGAAGCGCAGCGCAGTCGAAGGACCCCGCAGCGTCGCCGGGAAGCGACGCGGCAAGGTAACTCCACGGACTCCCTCGACTCCGCTGCGCTCCGCTCGGCATGACCGGTTTGCGCTTTCCTGCCTATCGGTGCCGCGGAGCCGGCAGGTTCTGCAGGATTTCCGCCGGAACACCCGCACTTTGGAGGGTCGTTGCTCCATTGGTTGGGTCGCGATAGAGCACGCGCCGGCTCACCCGTTGCAAAGCGGCTGTCCGCGCCTCGGTATTACTGATGCTTTGCGCCCAGCCGACCGCCGTCGGCACATCGGTCGAGGAAACCGAGGAAGCAAAAGCCGCCGCCGCCGCGTCGCGCGCGTTGCCCGCCGGCATCGTGTTGATCCAACCCGCCGCGGAGGTCGCATCCTGGTCGCTCCAACGCCGGATGATGTCGCCCACGGAACGCGCCTGTGCCTCGCTGTCCACCATCGTTAGGCTATAATTGAGCGCGGCCTGCGGATCGTGATCCGCCCACGAGCGAATGACCTGGCCGAGCGGCGAACGCCAACCCCCGGCTCCGGAAGAATCCTGCGCCGCCGCCGCGGCTGCAGCCGTCGGATCGGTCTGCGACCACTGGCGGTAAATCATCCGCGCGAGCGGCTCACTATGTGGCACCTCGCCGGCGGCGGCGGCGAGCCGAAGAGCCCCGGCCGGATCGCTCCGCGCCATCACGCCAAGCGCACCGCGGAGCGCCTGATAATGCAGCTCCGGGTCCGTGATCCCCTGCGCGCGGGTCAACGCACTCGCGAGATCGGTCCCGGCGAGTTGCTGGAAAATGTCGCTCGTGATCTGGCCGAATTCCTTGTGCTTCGCGGCAAAAACGAGCGCTGCCTCCGGATCGAGTTCCGCCCAGCGGGCGACGAGTAATCGGGTCGCCAGATCGCGATCGGGGCCGCCCGGAAGTTTGCGCGCCGCGAGCATGGCCGCCGCGAAATCGCCCGGCGCAAGATGATCGATAAAATCGGTCAAGGCATGCAGCCGCTCGCTGCTCTTGCCGTCTTTGAGAATCCCGGCGAGCGCCTTGGGGTTGGGATGCACGCTGCTCGACTGCTTCTCCGTCCGACTCAGGCGCACGACCGGCCGCGCCGCGGCCATCGTGGTGCGACTCTCGTTAGGCGCGGAATTTTGCTTCGGCGCAATGGCCTGCGTCACCGGCCGGGCGGGCGGCGCGCCCCAGCGTCCAAAGGCAATCCCGACGAGGAGCGCGCTCAAGCCGATCGCCAGTTTTACCGCGGCATCCCGTTTCCTGAACATGAGATTTTTATTCGTAACGCAGCGCCTTCACCGGATCGATCCGGGCCGCGAAGTAAGCCGGAATGAGCGCGGCTAACGAGCAGATAATGAAGGCCATGATGCAGATTTTCAAGACATCTGCGGGGATGACATCGGCCGGGATTTTCGAGAATTGATAGACCGCTTTGGGGAAGATCTCGATGTGCAAAGTGCGCGAGAGCCACTGGCTAAATTCGTTCCGGAAACGGATCAGCGTCATCCCGAGTCCGAGCCCGGTAAGCGTCCCAAAAATTCCGACGACGATGCCTTGGAAAAGGAAGACGCCCATGATCTGCCAGATCCTCGCGCCGACCGCTTTCATGATCCCGATCTCGCGCCGCTTTTGCACCGTCACGGTGATGAGCGTGTTCATGATCCCGAAGGCGGCCACGATCACGATGAAGAAAAGCAGGAAGGCCATGACCGTGCGTTCGAGCCGGACCGCATCGAAAAACTGCTTGTTCATCTCGATCCAGGTCTGCGCGTATTCGTCCGGCGGGAGGAACTTCTCGATCTCCTTTTTCACGTTCGCGGCATCATAGGGATCGGTCGTGCGCACGGTCAGGCCGTGGAGCGAAGCGCCGAGCCCGTAGAGCTCTTGCGCGATGTAGATCGGGACGAGGAGAAACTCCGAATCGTGGAGGTATTGGCCGGTCTCGAAGAGGCCGGTCACGGTCAGCTCTTTCGGGAGCACGACTTCCTTCAACTCATCGAGCGCCGCCTGTTTTTCCGGGCCCGATTTTTCCTGGAGCGCCTTCAACTTATCGAGGACCGCGCCGATATTTCCCGGCGAATAAACCGTCACCTTGTCGCCCACGGTCACGCCGAGTTTCCGCGCCAGCTCGACCC
>JBPCRH010000376.1:0-4156 GCA_050997075.1 Chthoniobacterales bacterium | reverse complement strand
TAGAGCGCCTGTCTCGGGTGCAGGAGGTCCAGGGTTCAAATCCCTGCAGCCCGATTTATCCCTTCTTAGATGAACGATTCCGTTCTTGCGACGATCGCGATCACCGGCTTCGGGATCGCGTTTTTTCATGCGGCCATCCCGACGCACTGGCTGCCCTTTGTCCTGACCGCGCGCGCGCAGCGCTGGAGCCGAACGAAGACGCTTGGGATCACCGCGCTCGCGGGGAGCGGGCATGTGCTTTTCACCGCGGCGCTTGGTTTGGTCGTGGCCTGGCTCGGGATCGCGCTCAGCGCTCGCATCGGAGTTTGGTTCCCGCGCATCGCTGGGGGCGCGCTTTTGGTCTTTGGGCTGTTTTATATCTACCGGCAATTCACCGGGCACACGCATACGCATCTGCATTGGTTCGGCGGACACGGACATCACCACGAAGATCACAAGCATGAGGGGACACCGCGGCGGCATTCGGACTTTGCCGCGATCGTTAGTTTGCTCGCGCTGCTCACCTTCTCGCCCTGTGAAGGCTTCATCCCGGTTTACGTCTCCGGGGTTCGCTACGGCTGGCCCGGGTTTGCTTTGCTTACCGCGATCCTCTCCGTCGCGACGGTCGCGGGGATGCTCATCTTTACCTTCCTCGCGCTCACCGGCATCGAGCAGATCAAGCTGCGCTCTTTCGAAAAATATGAGAGCGGCGTGATGGGCGCGCTCTTGTGTCTCGTCGGCGTGCTCATCATTATCTTCGAGAAATGAGCAAAGAACTTCAGACCGGCGACAAGGCTCCGGATTTCAACGCCATCGCCGTCGGCGGAAAATATGGTGACGGCAAATGCGTCACACTCGAGGAACTGCGCGGGCGCCCAGTGGTGCTCTATTTTTACCCGAAGGACGACACGCCCGGCTGCACCACGCAGGCTTGCGGCCTGCGCGACAGCTGGCCCGCCTTCGAGGGCAAGGCGGAGATCTTCGGAGTCAGCGTCGACTCGGAGAAGAGTCACGAAAAGTTCATCGCGAAGTACGAACTCCCCTTCCCGCTCCTCGCCGATCCGGAGAAGAAGATCGTCCGCGACTACGGCGTCTGGGTCGAGAAAAGCGTGTACGGCAAGAAATACCTGGGCGCGGAACGGAGCACATTTGTGATCGACCAGGCTGGCCGGATCGCCGCGATTTTGCGAAAGGTGAAACCGGCCGAGCACGTTGAGCAGTTACAGGTCGCGCTCGCCGGCGCGAAATGAGTTGCCAAGCGCACCATTCAATTTACCTTCGCTCCTCTGTGACCGGGTTTGGTCGCAGTTTTGGTTTCTGATGCTGACCTTCGGCACTCCGAAATCCGCATTTTGAAATCTCTTCTATGGGCTCGCTGAAAAAACGACGAAAAGCAAAAATCTCCAAACACAAGCGCCGCAAGCGGATGAAAGAAAACCGCCACAAGAAGCGCCTGCGTTACAAGTCGTAAGTTTTTCAGCGCTCGTTAGGCAAAGGATTTTGGTCCGCGGCCGGCTTCGTTTGCACGGCTTCGGGTGCGCTCCTAGTCTTTCGGCGATGCTGCGCAAGACAAACCGGCTCGTCGCGCCCGGCGCGATCTTGGCTTTCGCGTCCCTTGCGCTCGCCCGTCCAGTCATGCGGCCCAGCGCCACCCCGACTCGTGCGCCCGCGAAGTCCCAGCCGCAGGACGATTCGCTTGTCCTCCATCCGCCGAAGGATCTCGCCTTGCAATATGAGGGTGAACGCAAGGCGCAGCCGTTGACCGCCTACGTCGAAGCACTCGATCTCCAAGAGAACGGCGAAAGCGAGAAAGCGCTCGCGGCCTTCGAGAAAGTCCTGAACATCAACCCGGGCGAAGTCGACCTGGCGACGCGCGTCGCTTTTCTGCTTACCGGTCAGGGCGATTACCCGCGCGCCATCGACATTTTGAAGGACGCGGTCAAGGCGCAGCCGAACGATCCCGAGCCGTTTCTCCAACTCGCCTACATCTACGCGAAGTATTTGAAGAAGACCGAGCCGGCGATTCGTTATGCAAAGCAGGCGATCGCGCTCGCGCCCACGGAGATCGACGGATACCAGCGGCTCTGCGAAGTCCAGCTGACCGCGAACAATCGCAAAGGCGCACTGCAAACGCTCGACCGCGCCGCCAATGTGAGCACGAACGATCCCTCGTTCTGGACAAGGCTCGGCAAACTTTACCTCGCGCTGATCGCGCAACCAACGACGGCACCAAAGCCGGACGAACTTGCCAAGATCAATCAGGTCTTCCACAAAGCTCTCCAGCTCGCGCCGGACGACGCTTCGGTTTTGCAAGACGCGGCCGATTACTTCGCCTCCTCCCACCAGGTGCAGGAATCGATCCCGCTCTATCTCCGCGTGCTCGAGCTCCAGCCGGACGACTCCGGCGCGCGCGAGAAGCTCGCGACCGGTTTCCTGCTCACGAATCAGCGCGGTAAAGCGATCGAGATGTTGCAGGAAATCATCAAGCAACATCCGGATCGCTATCAGCCCTACGAGTTACTCGGCAAGGTCCTGGAGGAAGAGGCCGAGTCCTTGCGCGTCGCGAAGAAGCTGGAGGAAGCGAAGGCCGAGTTCGCCAAGGCCGCGGCGAGTTATGAGCAAAGTCTCCTGATTAATGCCGCGCAGCCGGATAACTATCTCCATCTCGCCGAGCTCTATCTCACCCGCCTGCGCGAAAACGATCGGGCGGTCAAGCTCCTCCAGGAAGCGCGCCGCCATTTTCCGACCTCCCCGCAAATCACTTATCTCCTCGCCGTCGCCTTGCGCGAGGCGGGTCAAACCCAGCAAGCGGTCACCACCTTCGAGGAAGTCCTGACCGAAGCGCAGGCCGGTGGCGGCGAGCTTGTCAACGGCCGGTTCTACTTCGAATATGGCGCCGCGGCGGAGCGAGCCGGCCTCTACCCGAAAGCGGCAGAGCTGTTCAAGAAATCGATCCAGGTCGACCCGGGCGATGCGGCCGAGGCTTATAACTATCTCGGTTTCATGTGGGCTGACCTGGGCACTAACCTGGATGAAGCCGAGAGTTACATTAAGCAGGCGCTCGCGGCCGATCCGGAGAACGGCGCCTATCTCGATAGCCTTGGCTGGCTGAGTTTTCGCCGCGGCAAGTTTGATCAAGCCCTCGCCGAGTTACTGAGCGCCGCGCAAGCCCTGAAGACCGAGGATTCCACAGTCTTCCTCCACATCGGCGACACCTACGAGAAGCTCGGACAGTTGCCGCAGGCGCTCGCTTACTGGCAACGCGCGCTTGCGATCGATCCGAGCGATAAAAAGCTCGCGGAAAAAATCGCGCGCACTAAAACTATTCTGAACAAAGGCGCGCCGACCAGCTCTCCTCTGGCGAAATGACCAAGTATCCCACGCAATGGCAGCGCAAGATGATGTGGGCTTCGCTCACCGCGCTCTTCATCGTCGTCCTTTTCGGGATCGTCGGCACGGTCGTCTGGCTGGGCGCGAATGTGGTCGCCTTTCTCCAGCCGATCCTGATTCCGGTCGCGATCGGCGTCATCCTCGCCTACCTGCTCGACCCGGTCGTGACTTACCTCGCCCAGCGCGGCTTCGGCCGGACGAAGGCAACCTTGTGCATCTTTGCCATCGCCTTCATCGCGCTCGGCGGTTTGTTCACCTGGATCATCCCGCTCATCTCGGTGCAAAGCGCCAGCCTCGCGCGGCAGTTACCGACCTTTACCGTCCATGTGCGCGATCACGTGGTCGACCTGATGTATCGCTACGAAAGCACCTTTGGGCTGACTGGAAAAAAGGGCGAGGAAGGTTCGACCGGAATTGTGAACTGGCTTCTCGCCGGCCCGACCCCGACGCCGGCCCAGCCGATCCCCACTCCGGTTCCGCACGCCACCCCTCTTCCGGGAAATGGCGAAGTCATCGGCCCGGCGCCGGCTAAGTTCACTTCGGCCGATCGCCAGCGCATTCAGGATTGGGTGCAGAAACAGTTACCCGCGCTGGAGAAACAGTTACCCGACCTGATCGCGAAACTTTGGTTACTCGTGAAGACGAGCGTCGGCGGCTTCATTGGTGTCACGGGCTTTCTCCTCAGTCTCGTGATGGTGCCGATCTACGCCTTCTTCCTCCTGAAGGAACGACCTGCGATCCAGCGCCGCTGGAAGGAGTATCTCCCCCTACGCGCCTCCCCCTTGAA
>JBPCRH010000275.1:0-7510 GCA_050997075.1 Chthoniobacterales bacterium | reverse complement strand
CTTTCCTGCATGCGCGTGTCGTCGGTGATAACGATCGCGCCATCGCGCTCCTCGGTCGGGACGTTAAAATCGACGCGCACGAGCACGCGTTTGCCGCGGACGTCGAGGTCGCGCAGGGTGAGTTTGCTCATTTTTTTAGACAGGATTAACAGGATGAACAGGATTGAGGGAAAGAGCTGCCAACGGGATTCTCTAATCCTGTAAAATCCTGTCTACTCCGCGATCATTTCCAGCATCTCCACGCAGCGAGTGCTCTAGCCCCACTAGGGTGAGTTTGCTCATTTTTTAGACAGGATTAACAGGATGAACAGGATTTTTGGGAAAGAGCTGCCAACGGGATTCTCCAATCCTGTAAAATCCTGTAAATCCTGTCTACTCCCCGATCATTTCCAGCATCTCCACACAGCGATTGCTGTAGCCCCACTCGTTGTCGTACCAGCCGACGACTTTCACAAACTTGCCCTGCGCCATGGTCAGCCCGCTGTCGAAGATGCACGAGTGCGGATTCCCCACGATGTCGCGCGAGACGAGCGGCTCGTCGCTGAATTCGAGCACACTTTTGTAACTCGCACTTCCGGCCGCCTTTTTGAAAGCGGCGTTGATCGCCTCCGCGGTCGTTTCCTGCTCGAGGATGACCGTGAAATCGGTGACCGAACCATCCGGCGTCGGGACGCGGAAGGCGCCGCCGTTCAGCTTCCCTTTCAGCACCGGGAGCACTTCGCCGATCGCTTTCGCCGCGCCCGTGCTTGACGGGATGATGCTGATCGCCGCGGCCCGTGCGCGCCGCAGGTCTTCATGCGGCAGATCAAGGATGCGCTGATCGTTCGTGTAGCTGTGGATCGTAGTCATGAAGCCGTTCACGATCGTGAAATTGTCGTTCAAGACCTTGGCCAGCGGCGCCAGGCAGTTCGTGGTGCAGCTTGCGTTCGAAACGATGTTCATCTTCGCGGCATCGTAGATTTCGTCGTTGATCCCGAGGCAAATAGTCGCATCCGGATTCTTCGCCGGGGCGCTGATCAACACTTTTTTCGCGCCGCCCTGGGTGATGTGAAGCTCGGCTTTCTCGCGGCTGGTGAAGAAGCCGGTCGATTCGAGCACCACCTCCACCCCAAGGTCTTTCCAAGGCAGCTTGCCCGGGTCGCGCTCTTTCAGGATCCGGATTTTTTGGCCGCGGACGATGATGTTTTCGTCGTCGTAGCTGATCTCGCCATCGAATTTCCCATGGACAGAATCCCATTTCAGGAGATGCGCGAGAGTGTGAGTGTCGGTGAGGTCGTTGATCGCCTGGACTTGCGCGACCTGGTCTTGAGACATGGCGCGCAGGACGTTGCGTCCGATGCGGCCGAAGCCGTTGATGCCGATTTTTGCCATAGAAAAAGAAGTGCGGTTGGTAGTTGGAGTGAAGTGCCGCGGGGACGGCGGGAGTTACTTTTAGAACGCGGGCCTAGCCGAGGCAAGCAATGAACATTTTGCGGGGCGCGGCGTCGAACGTCACCTTGATGCATCCACTCCTTCCGTTTCTTTGCCTCGGGCTCACCGCAACGGCGGCGCTCGCGAAAACGCCGACGGTTTTAGTGCTCGGCGACAGTCTTTCGGCCGGTTATGGCCTCACCCGTTCAGAGGCGTATCCGGCGTTGCTCTCGAAAAAAGCGGAGGCCGCGGGCGGCCATCTCATCGTCATGAATGCGGGCGTGAGCGGCGACACCACGAACGGCGGGTTGCGCCGGTTGCCGCATCTTTTGCAACAGCATCGGATCGACGTCCTCGTGCTCGAGCTCGGGATTAACGACGCCTTCCGCGGTGTGCCCGCCGCGCAGATCGAGGCGAACCTTCAGGCGATGATCGATCTCGCGCGGCAGCGTTATCCGCAGGTGCGGATCGTGATCGCCGGGATGCAGTTACCGGTCGCAGGCGCGGGCGACTATCTCGCACAATTCGGCGCGCTCTATCCGCGGCTCGCGGCGCGGAACAACGCGGAGCTGGTCCCATTTCTCCTCGAGGGCGTGGCGGGCGATCCGTCGCTCAATCTCAACGATATGATCCATCCAAACGCGCGCGGGCAGAAGGTCCTCGCGGCGAATGTCTGGCCAGTCCTCGAGCGCGTCTTACGCAACCGCGCGCCGCGCGAGTGGCGAAGTTTAGGCATGGATCCAGCCGACCCGCATAATCTTCACGACACCGCCGACCAGCCCGTCCTCGAGCGCATCGACATCGCGACCGAGGGCAATGATTGCGACGAGTGCGTGCGGGCACTGCGCGAGCCGCTGATGAAAATCGACGGCGTGAAAGACGTCCTCGCAGATCCGAAAAGCGAGAATGTGTGGGTGACATTCGATGCGCGGAAAACGCACGCGCCGACAATTCACGACGCCATCCTGAAGAGCGGCTACAAGCCCGCGCCGGTCGCCGACTAGCGAACCGGCCTCGGCCGGCGCTGCGGCGGGAAAAGAATGCGGCCGAAAATCACGCGCCCCCCGCGTTCCTCAAACCAGCTCCGCAAGTCGCCCGAGATCGGAGTGCCATCGGCGCGCGGGTTCAGTTCGAGACAAATCGTCGCCCCGGGATTCAGGCGCGCCTCCAGATCGTCGAGGAAAAAGCGCCATTCCTCCCAACTCCATTCGCGTCCGTCGGGATAGCGGTTGAAGCAGGTCATGTGAGCGCTGGCGAGGTCGTAGCCCTGAATTTCCGCCGGCAGCGCCTCGTAGGGTTTAATCTCGTGAATCGTCCGCGGAATGCCGAGAAGCGCGGTCATTTCTCGATAGACCGGGTGGCCTTCGAGATCGAGCCCGTGGGCATCGTGACCGAGCGCGCGCGCCACGAGCAGAAACCAGCCCACCCCGCAGCCGAGATCGAGCACGCGACGTTTCGGCGGGGCCGGGGTGAGGCCGCAGTCGCGCGCCCGGCGCAGATTCTTTCGCACCCATTCTTCTCCGTTGAGGTATTTCGGCGGCTGAACTTTTTCCTCCGGCCGGAAATATTTTGTCTTTAACCCGGCCAGCTTTTCCTGATCCACCAGGGCGAGCACCTGCTTGGCCGTGATCGAGCGTCGCAGGATCGCCCGCCCGCGTTGCGTCACGTAAGGGACGAAGTCGCGGTCAAAGGCCTTGCCGATTTTTTGTGTCAGGTTCATGTGCGGCCGCTCGCGAGCGGTTGCTGCTGCGTGAGGCAATGGAAGGCGCCGAGGCCCCAAATTAGCTCGCGACAATCGATCGGAACGATCCTGCGATTCGGGAAGACGCGCGCCAAAACGTCCGCCGCTTTATCGTCCTTCGGGTCGGCGAAAGTCGGGAGCAACACGCTCGTGTTCGCGATGTAGAAATTCGCGTAGCTCGCCGGGAGGCGCAGATCTTCCCGATCAATACGCGCCGGCATCGGGAGCTCGAGAACTTCCAGCGGCTCGCCGCTTATCGTTAGGCTGCGCAGTCGCTCCAGATTTTCCTGCAGCGGAGAAAAGTTCGGATCAGACTGGTTCGTTTCGACCACGGTCACGACCGTCCGCTCATTCACGAAACGCGTGAGGTCGTCGATGTGCCCGTCGGTGTCGTCGCCTTCGATTCCATCGCCGAGCCAAAGGATCTCGCGCACGCCAAGGTAATCGCGGAGTCGTTGCTCGATCTGTTCGCGGTTGAGCTGCGGATTGCGATTCGGATTGAGCAGACAACTTTCCGAAGTGAGCAGCGCGCCGGTTCCGTTCACGTCGATCGAGCCGCCTTCCAAAATCATCCGCGGAGAAAACACCGGCAGCCCGAGCAGCTCGGCTACGCGCGTCGGCACGACGTCGTCGAGATCGTGCGGCGGGTATTTGCCGCCCCAGGCGTTGTAATTCCAGTCGACCACGGCCAGGCGCGGCTCTTCGGCGCGGGTAAGAAAGATTGGTCCGTGATCGCGGCACCACGGTTCGTTCGTCGGGATTTCGCAGTAGGTCAGGCGTTCGTTAGGCAAACCGTCCAGGACCGCGCGTGCTTCAGCTTCATGCGCGCCGTTGCCGACGTTGACGTTTACTGCCTCGGACTCGAGCAGGGCCGCGACCATCGCGCGGAGCGTCGGGGTGACGCGGTCGTAGGCGTCGGGAAAACTGATCCCCTCGCGGCGCGGCCAGGAAAGCCAGGTCGCTGCATGCGGCTCCCACTCGGCCGGCATCCGATAACCAAGAGCGGCCGGCTTCGCGTTTTCCATGACGAAGCGATAGCACAGGGGAAACCAAAAGCCTCCGCGCAGCGTAAAACTTTTCGCACGCCATACTAATGAACGCAAAAACTTACCTGCTCGCCGGAGGCAATTCCGGCGTCGGCCGGGCGACCGCGGAACTCCTGCGCGCGAAGGGTCATCGTGTGATCTCCGCGGGGCGAAATGCTGAGGCACTAAAAGATGCGGACACGCTGGAATTCGACGCGACGAATTCTGTCGCGGAACTGCCGCTGCCCGAGACGCTCGATGGGCTGGTTTACTTTCCGGGCACGATCACGTTGAAAAGTTTTCGCGCACTAAAAGACGACGATTTCCGGCGCGACATGGAAGTGAATTTCTTCGGTGCGGTTCGCTTCCTCCGCGCCGCGCTGCCCGCGCTCCAAAAAGCCGAGAACGCCGCGATCGTTTTGTTCTCCACCGTGGCGGTGCAAACCGGAATGCCGTTTCACGCCAGCATCGCGGCCGCCAAAGGCGCGGTCGAAGGGTTCGCCCGCGCACTTGCCGCCGAGCTCGCGCCGAAGGTGCGGGTGAACTGCATCGCGCCCTCGCTCACGGCCACGCCGCTCGCCGCGAATCTCCTGAGCAGCGACGCGAAAACACAGGCGAGCCGCGAGCGCCATCCGCTCAAACGCCTCGGCGATCCGGCCGAGACGGCGCAGCTCGTGCGCTTTCTTTTGAGCGACGCCGCGGGTTTCATCACCGGACAGGTCATCGGCGTCGACGGCGGTCTATCCTCACTTCGCACCACATGAAAATAATCTCCTTACTTCTGATCTCCCTGGCCTGCCTAAGCGCGCAGGCGGCTCCGCTGAAGCTCGCCGATCTGCGCTGGAAACGCCGGGTGCTGGTGGTTTACGCGCCGCCGGGTTCCGAGGGAAAATTGCTCCAGCAACAGAAACTTTTACGGGCCGCAAAAGCGGGTTTTGACGATCGCGACGTGACGCTGCTTATCCTGCGCAGGCCTGCGGAGAACGCGGAGATTGCGCAGCGTTTCAATCTTGCCGGCTCCGAATTTTCGGTCGTCCTGATCGGCAAAGATGGGGGCGAAAAATTCCGCGTGAAAAATGTGGCGCGACCGGGCGTGCTCTTCCAGCTCATCGATTCCATGCCGCTGCGCGGGGACGAAAAGAAGGGTCGTTAGGCGCGACGTTGTTGGGCGGCGAGGAGCGGCGGGAAATCGAAGAACGCCGGCGAAGCGGAGCGCTCGAGCAGACTCTGCGCGGCCGCTTTTAGTGCGCGCCAGCGTGTCCATTCCAAATCCGGCGCGGCCGCGAGATGACGCAGGAGACTGCGCCATTCCATGAGCGCGCGCTCGACGTCGCCATGGCGGAGCGCGTCCGAGGTTAGCCGATAGCGGCCGTTCGGGTTCGTCACGACCTCGCGGAGCACTTCCGACGCGCCCGCGCCGTAGTGAATCGGGACGCCCATTTCCAGATAACCGGGATGATCGGCGCGCTCGTAAACGCGCTGGCAAAGCGCGCCGAGATGCCCTCCGAGCGGCGCATCTTCGCCAGCAAAACGCGGGCCGGCGCGGATATTCGCGAGATCGAAAACGAGGTCGTCGATCGGGTATTTGTCGTCCTCAAGTGCGGCGGCGATGGCGAGTCCTTCGCCGCCCTGAAAAAAACCGAAGACGATCCCGCGGCGGGTCGGCGCGCCATCGGCTTCGACGAGACCGAGACGGCGCCAGGCGTAGGCGGGGGAGGCGACGATCGCGACGGTTTGATCGGAGGCGAGCTGGTCGCAACCGCGGCAGGCGAGCGGAATCCCGGCGCGCTCCGGCGGGTCGCGGAGATCTTTGCCTAACGAGTCCCGCGTGGCCCGTGCGGGCATGTTCGAGAAATCGATCCGCGCCGAGATCGTGGCGCCGCGCCGGACGAGTTCATAGAATTCTCCGCCGCCGCTCCACTCCGGCATCCGGGTGCGCGCGAGGGCGAGGAGTTGTGCTTCCGTCAGCGATTTGGCGCCGGCTAGTTTGCGGAGCGGCTTGACCAGGGACACAAGCGGCTCCGGCGCAGTCATCCCGAGCGGAGCCGAAGGTGGAGTCGAGGGATCCCGGGGAGTTTCGGGAAAGCCTCCGTTCGAGTGCTTCTCAGCAGCGCCACGGGATCCCTCGACTGCGCCCCGCCTCGGCGGGGCTTCGCTCGGGATGACCGGCTGGTCGGGCGCCGGTGCACTTAACGAGATGGGCGATGAGATCGTCGCCAGCGGCATTTCCCGCCCGTAGATCCGCTTTCCCTGGAGCCGGCAGAGGTTGCCGAACGGAAACGAATCGAGCGCCGCCGGAAGACTCAACGCGGGCACCCAGTGCTCCTCTTGCCTAACGAGAAGCTGCCCTAACAACGTCTCCACCTTCTCCCCGCGCGGCTCCCATTCCCCGGCGCTATTCAGAATTTCGGTGACGGACCGCCTAACGAAGCGCGCCCGTTCCGCATCGACCCAAAGGCCGCATGGTTTCGGCCCGGTGGCGAGCGAGCGCTCGACGCCGAGCGGCACCTTTTGCGCACTAAAAAGCGCGCGGCTTAACTCGACCGCGGCCTTGTAGCCGGGGGCGGTGACCCTGGCCGCGTCGTTAGGCTTGGGGGAACCGGGGTCACCGCCCCCGGCTACAGCCGCCGTGCTCATCACGCTGATCAGGCTGGGCCAGTCGACCTGGGTCGCGCGTTTTAGTTGCCGCGGACGCGCGAAACTGAGCCGCGGCTGATCCGGCGTGTAGAGAATGAAACCGCTGTCATCGAGCCCGCACCGCCCGGCCCGGCCGAACATTTGCAGGAGCTCATCCGGCTCGACCTGGCGCTCGAAATTTCCCGAGAGATACCGCGTGTCCGTGATGAGCACCGAGCGCATGGAAAAGTTGATCCCCGCGGCCAGTCCCATGGTCGCGACGACGACGTTGAGCTGGCCGGCTTTCGCGAGCGGCTCGATCAAACCGGCGCGCACGGCGTAGCTGAGGCCGCTGTGATGATAGGCGACGCGGCTCTTCAGCAGCTTCGTCAGGCGTTTGCCCGCGAGCTGTTCCTGCGCGGGCGAGAGCGGCAACGGCTGGCGCGAGGGCACCGCGCTCGCGATCGCCTGCGCGAGATCCTCGGTGGCGTTGCGGCGCGGCGCGAAAACGAGGATCGGCGCGAGCCCGGCGTGGAGCGCTTTCGCGATCAGGCGCGGCCAGAATTCCCGCGTCTGCACGAAGCCGACCTCGGGCAAATTGCGCAGGTCGACTTCGTGTTGCGGGACCGGCCGTTGCTCATGCCTAACGAGGACGGCGTCGCGGCCGAGCCGGCGGAGCCATTCGACTACGTCCTGCGGATTGTTCACGCTCCCGCTG
>JBPCRH010000215.1:0-24384 GCA_050997075.1 Chthoniobacterales bacterium | reverse complement strand
CGACGACCTTGGCGAACGGTGGGAGCGCAACAAGAGGGGCAGCCGGCAAGGAAAGTTCGCGACGGTGAAACCCCGTCCCCAGCCCGCGGAACGCGAGCGCTACCCAGGCATTCCTGTTCGTCGTCTTAATTGTTGGGATCAGCGACAGGGAAATCATTACAGCGGGCTGGCGGGCTTTTCCTCCCCAAGCCCGGACCATGCGCCGCCGCTTCTAGGTAGCGCCCACGTTCCGTGGGCTGGTCGCGCTGTTTCAGGGCGACGAACTTTTCGGACGGTGTAGGGGTCACAAGAGGGGCAGCCGGCAAGGAAAGTTCGCGACGGTGAAACACCGTCGCCAGCCCGCGGAACGCGGGCGCTACCCAGGCATCTGGATCGACGCGGTTAGAACTGCCGGAACCATTTATAAGGAAAATCGTCGCCGGGACAATCGGTCGACCAGCGCGGCGGATTCATCTCGCGATGCGGTTTCACCGGGATCTCTTTGCGCCCCACTTTCCCACAACGCGAGCGGAGATAGCGGATGAGCTCTTCGCAGCTATCGAGCTGAGCCCGGGTCGGCTGGCTTCGGTTGAAATCGCCGACGAGGCAGATGCCTAACGAAATGTTGTTCAGGTAATCGCTGTGCACGTGGCCGCCGTTGATCTGGCGCGTCCAGCGGTTGCCGATCTCGATCTCGCCGTCGCCCGAGGAGGTGCCGTTGCCGATCACGAAATGGTAGGCGAGCCCGTTCTGCATCCGGCGCACGTGCTTGTGGTAGTAGTCGAAAATGCGCGCGTTTCCCTGCTTGGTCCCGCTGTTGTGCACGATGATGAAACGCCAGCGCTCGCGCAGAACCGGCGCGCGATCGATCTGACTGCGGACCGAGCGGGTGAGGTAGTTGTAGCGCTTCCCGAACAGGTGAAAGGGCAGGAGCGAAAACCCGCGCGGCTTTTCGTAGCCGGATTTCTTCACCACGATATCGGCTGGCGGCATCTTTTCGGCCGGCGCGGTGGTCGCGCGCGGAGCGGGCGTGGGCTTCGCTGCGGCCGTTCGCGCCGGGGTGGATTCGTCAGGGGTGCGGCGCGGCGGCGCGGTCTCTTCCGGTTCCGGCGTGGCGCGCGGGGTGCGCTCGGGGGTTTCTTCTTCCTCGGGCGTCGGTTTGGGTTCGGGGGTCGGTGATTTTTTGCGTTTGGCGGGCGGATGCGCGGCCGGCTTCGGCTTGCGCCGCGGCGTCGCGGATTTCTCCGGGGTGGCGGTGGGGACAGTGCGCATGCGCTCGCGGGATTTCAGGAAAAGCTGGCGCTTTTCCTCGTCGGTCGACTCGGCTCGGAGCGCGCTCCCGGCGAGGAGCACGAGCGTGAGCAACACCCCGAGGAGGAGAAGCGGACGAAGCTGGGAACGCAGGCAGCGGATGAACATGTGGCGGCCTTGCGTCAGGCCGGTTGCGGCTCGCTCGCGGCTGCTTCGGCCGCGGCTCGCGCGACCGCCGCGCGCTCGCTCTCGCGGCGAAGGATGGCGTTTAGTTTCCCGCCGAGGAGCAGGAACAGATTCGTGAGCCACATCCAGGTCAAAAGCATGATGATGGAAGCGAGCGCGAGGTAGGTCGGGTTGTAGCGATCATAACGCGCGACGTAAAACTGGAAGAGCTTGGTCACGATCATCCAGCCGGCGGCGAAGAAGATCGCGCCCGGCAAGGCCTGGCGAATGGTGAGGTAATTTTCCGGCGTGAGCAGGTAGAGCGCGAGCGCGAGGAGGACGAGCGCGACGCCGGTGAGCGGAAGATTCAAGGCCGCGACCCATTCCTGGAGCGGGATGTGGAGCTGGAAATTTACTTCCGCGAGACCGGCGAGGGATTCGCCGAAGACGGTGATGTTGAAGGCGAGGAAAATGACGATGCCGAACCAGAAGAGAAGGAAGAACGCGATAATGTATTTCGACCACCAATTGCGATCCTCGGTCACACCGTGGGTGTGACTGAGCGCGCGCGAGATCGTGGAGATGAAGATCGTCCCGAGGTAGATCCCGAGGATGATGCCTGCGACCGCGAGCTTCCCGTTGCTCCCGGTGACGATGACGTTCGCGACGATCGTGTCGAGGATTTCCTGCACCTTCGGATCGGGCGGGAGAAAAGCCCGGACGACGCCGAGCATACTGTGCAACTTCGCCGGGTCGGTGCCGAAGAGTCCGAGCAGGTGCCAGAGAAAGAGGAGCCCGGGCGCAAGAGTGAAAAGCATCTGGTAAGCCATCTGCCCGGAGAGCCCCATGGTATCGTCAGTCGCGGTTTCCCAGAGGAGCCGGCGGGTCACGCGGCCGAAGAGGCGAAGCTTTTTCATCGACGCGAGAAGTTTACTTTGCCCCCCGGCGATTGCCATTAAAGTCTGGACCAATCTGCCTAACGATGGCGCAACGCATCCTGATTCTGACCGCCGGGTTCGGGGAAGGCCATAACGCCGCCGCCCGGGGCATCCGCGATGGATTGGCCGTCGTCGCCGCCAAGCGCGCGGCCCCGAGCGCGGGCGAGCTCCACGACATTTTCGCCGAGACCTACGGGCTCGCGAACGATCTCGTGCGGCGCGCCTATCTCGCACTGATCAATCGCGCCCCCGACGCGTGGTCCCGGATCTACGATTGGATCGACCAGGAAAAAGAGGTGCGCGACCGGCTCCGGGTTTTCTTCCTGGCCCGTCGTCGCCTGCGCCTGCTTCTCGAGCGCTTCCGGCCGGATGTGGTGGTCTCCGTTTTTCCGGCCTACCCCTATCTGCTTGATCAGATTTTCGGCGACCGGCCGGCGCCTTTTCAGCGCATCGTCTGCATCACCGATTCGATCAGCGTGAACGCCATCTGGACGCGCGGGGCGTGCGATTACTTCCTCGTGCCTAACGATGAAACCGCCGCCGTCGTGGTCGACGCCGGAATCGTGCCGGAGCAGGTGCGCGTGACCGGTTTCCCGGTGACACCGAAATTCGCGGAGCTCGGCATTCTCCGGGAACCGCCCTCCGACAGCTACGGCCGGCGCATCCTTTACATGATCAACGCCGGCCGGGTGCTCACGCCCAAAATCGTCCGCGGCGTCGCGGGAATCGCGGGCACGCGCCTGACCGTGACGATCGGGCGCGACGAACATCTCCGGCGCGCGGTCGAGGCGGTGCGAGCGGAGGCTGGGCGGAAGTTTGAGATCATCGGCTGGACCGATCAGCTCCCGCGTTTAATGCTCGAGAACCACCTCCTCATCAGCAAAGCCGGCGGCGCGACGGTGCAGGAAACGATCGCGGCCGGCTGCCCGATGATCGTCAATCAGATCGTGCCGGGCCAGGAAGCCGGGAACGCGCGCCTGATCCAGGGCACGCACTCCGGCGTGATCGCGACGACGCCGGAAACGATCGTGGGCGCGGTGCGGGAGGCGTTCGCAGACGACGGGCGCGTCTGGAACGAGTGGTCGGAAAACATCCGACGGCTGAGCCGGCCGCGGGCCTCGCTCGAGATCGCGGAATTTCTCCTCTCATTGTAGAGGCGGGCGTGTCGCCCGCATGGACGCGAGTTGCAAATTCGACCTAGCGGCGAAGCCACTCCCAGCGGCCGACACGGCCGCCGCTACACCGCCGCCGGCCTTATGTGGCCGGTTTCGCCTCGGCCTTTTCGTTCAAGACCTGCGTGAACTCCTGCAGGCTGGTGACGATTTGCGGGGCTTTTGCCAGGACCGTGCTTGCCAGTTTCTCGGCGTAATCCGGCCGGCGCTGCGACATCTCGGAGAGCGCCATCATCACGGCGAGCGCGTTATTAATCGAGTGTTTGATCTCGCTGAACTTCTTCTGCAGCTGGGCAATCTCTTCCGGCGGGATCGATACGGTGGGCTCGGTCATAAATAGGCAAATTCGCTGGAGAACGGAGACGGGTGTGCTTGACTGAAAGGTTCGAAAAATCTCGTCCTTGTGCCTGCAAAAACTATCAAGATCAGTGGGGCGCGCCAGCATAATCTCAAGAATCTCCACGTCGAGATTCCCCGGGAAAAGTTGGTCGTAGTTACGGGCATGAGCGGCTCGGGAAAGTCGTCGCTCGCCTTCGATACCCTCTACGCTGAGGGGCAGCGCCGCTATGTCGAGAGCCTCTCCGCTTACGCGCGGCAGTTCCTCGATCAGATGGAAAAGCCGGACGTCGATTTCATCGAGGGCCTCTCCCCGGCGATCGCGATCGAGCAGCGCACTGCGGGCACGAATCCGCGCTCGATCATTGCGACGACGACGGAGATTTACGACTACCTGCGCGTGCTTTTTTCGGCGGTCGGACAGCCGCACGACCCGGTCACCGGGCAAGCGATTTTCCGCCAGACCGCGCAGCAGATCGTCGATCAGATTCTCCAATTCCCGGCGGAGACGAAAATCATTCTCCTCGCGCCGCTCGTGCGCAACCAGGTCGGTGAATTCCGCGACGTGATCGAAAAAACGAAGCGCGAAGGCTTCGTTCGCATTCGGGTCGATGGCGAGATTCTCGAGCTCGGCCAGCCCGAACCGATCCGGCTGAAAAAGGGGACGCGCCACACGATCGAAGCGGTCGTCGATCGCCTCGTCGTGCGGGAAGGCATCCGCTCGCGCCTCGCCGATTCCGTCGAGACCGCGCTGAAATGGGGCGGCAACCGGCTCGTCGTCCTGCGCGGGACGAGCGACGGCGAATACGAGCCGATTCGCTATTCCACCGACTACGGAAATCCCGAGACTAACTTCTCGTTAGGCCAACTCACCCCGAAGCACTTTTCCTTCAACAGCCACCTCGGTGCCTGCCCGGCTTGCCACGGTCTCGGCACCCAGCCGGTGCTTGATCCCGAGCTCATGATCACCGACCCCACAAAGTCGCTCGCGGACGGCGCGATCGTGCCCTGGCGGCGTGGGACGAAGCGGATGAAAGTTTATTACCGCGGCCTCCAAAACGCGCTCGTTAGGCATTTCAAGGTCGCCGAGACGATGCCGTATGCGGAGTTGCCGGAGGATTTTAAGAAGGCGCTCCTCTTCGGCACCGGCGAGGAATCGGTTGAGTTGAACGTCGGCACCGGCAACGGCCGGGCGACTAAAACGGCGAAGCCGTTCGAAGGTCTCGTCCCGCAGATGCAACGGCTCTACGAAGAGACCGAGAGCGAATTCACGCGCGCGCGCATCCGCGCGTTCATGAATCGCGCGACCTGCTCGGTCTGCCACGGCGCGCGGTTGAAGCCGGAAATCCTCGCAGTCACGATCGCGGACAAGAGCGGCCACGAGCTGAACATTCACCAGTTTTGCGACCAAATGATTGCGGCCGCGGCGGAGTTCGTCCGACAAATCAAGTTGCCCGAGACTCAGCGCGCGATCGTCTCGGAAGTGCTCCACGAGATCACTTCGCGGCTCGAGTTTCTCCTCGAGGTCGGGCTCGATTATCTCACCCTCAACCGCGAGAGCGGCACCCTCTCCGGCGGCGAAGCGCAGCGCATTCGCCTCGCCACCCAGATCGGTTCCGGGCTCGCCGGCGTTCTTTACGTCCTCGACGAGCCGAGCATCGGTCTGCACCAGCGCGACAACGCGCGCCTTATCGGCACGCTCCGCCGGCTGCGCGATCTCGGGAATTCCGTCATCGTCGTCGAGCACGACGAAGAAACGATTCGCGCCGCCGATCACATTCTCGATCTCGGCCCGGGGGCCGGTCCGCGCGGCGGCGAGATTGTTGCGGAAGGAACGCTCGCGGAAATTCTCGACGCGAAGAATTCGCCGACGGCCGCTTATCTTTCCGGCCGCTCGCGCATCAGCATCCCGCGGCAGCGCGTCGCGCCGCGGACGACGAACGAATCCTCCGACGGCTGGATCACGATCCACCACGCGACCGAGAACAACCTCAAGGATCTGACCGTTGGCTTTCCGTTAGGCTGTTTCACCTGCGTCACCGGCGTCTCCGGGAGCGGTAAATCCACGCTCGTCGACGACATTTTGCGGCGTGCGCTCTTCCGCTATTTTTACAACGCGAAAGACAAACCTTGCGAGTATCGCGCGCTCCATGGCCTCGACCAGATCGACAATGCGATCATCATCGATCAGAGCGCGATCGGTCGCACCCCGCGCTCGAACCCGGTCACCTACACCGGCGCGTTTACGCCCATCCGCGATCTCTTCAGCCAGTTGCCCGCGTCGCGGATTCGCGGCTACAGCGCGGGGCGTTTCAGCTTTAACGTCAAAGGCGGCCGCTGCGAAAATTGCCAGGGCGACGGCGTGATTACGATCGAGATGCACTTCCTCGCGGATGCCTACGCGGTCTGCGAAGTCTGTCAGGGCAAACGCTATAACCGCGAGACGCTGGAGATCACTTTTAAGGGCAAGAACATCGCCGACGTCCTCGAGATGACGGTTGACGAAGCGTCGCGTTTTTTCCGGAGCGTCCCGACCGTCGCCGACAAGTTGACCGCGCTCCAGGATGTCGGGCTCGGTTACCTGCGCCTCGGCCAATCCGCGACCACGCTCTCCGGCGGCGAAGCGCAGCGCGTAAAACTCGCGACCGAGCTCGCGAAAAAAGCGACCGGCCGCACGCTCTACATTCTCGACGAACCCACCACCGGGCTGCACTTTGCCGACATCGAGAAGTTGCTCCAGGTGCTGATGAAGTTGCGCGATTCCGGGAATACGCTGGTCGTGATCGAGCACAACCTGGAGATGATCAAATGCGCCGACTGGGTGATCGATCTCGGCCCTGAAGGCGGCCATGGCGGCGGCCGGATCGTGGCCGAGGGAACGCCCGAGGCGGTCGCGCACAGCAAGGGCAGCTACACCGGTGCGCATCTCCGGGCGTTGTTAGACAAAGGAAAAATCGTCTGCTCTGGAGTTGTAGCCGGGGGCGGCGACCCCGCCGGGCGCGGGGGGCGGGTGGCGCGCGGGGACGCAAGGCGGAGACCGGGGTCAACGCCTCCGGCTACAGCGCGCTCTTTGTCATTTTCCTTTTTCTTTTTCTCCACTCGTTAGGCGCGACGCCGCTGGAAGAGGCGATTGCGCCGCTCCGTGCGGGCGTTCCGCAGGTTGCGATCGAGCGTTTGTAAAATTTGCTCACGCAAGAATTAACGCCCGCCGATACCGTGCTCGCGCGCACTAAACTAACCGAAGCCTTCGTCCGCGCCGGCCGCGCGGAAGAGGCGCTCAAGGTCGCGGCCGGGCCCAGCCTAACGAACACGGTGCCGACGCTCTTCTGGAAAGCGCAGGCGCTCGCGAGTCTCTACCGCTGGCCGGAAGCGCTCCCGCTTTACACCCGGGTCGCGGCGCAAGCGGAACCGCCGCTTCGTTCCGAGGCGATCTTCGGCGAGACCGAAACCCTGCGCGCGCTGGGCCGCGGGAACGACGCGCTCCCGCTTCTCCAGACGCTCGCCCAGGAGCCGGGCTGGCAACTCCGCGCGTCGCTCGTGCGCGCTTCCCTGCTGATCGAGCGCGGCGAGCTGGAAGTGGCCAATCAACTCCTGCGCCGCTTCACCCCGGAGAGCGCGGCCGAGCGCAATCAGCGGCGTTACCTCAACGGGCGCATCCATCTCGCGCAAAAGCGTTACGGCCGCGCGGTCGAGGCGCTCACGGCGATTTTGCAAAAGCCGGAGGGGGTCCCGCATCCGCTGCTCGTGGCCACGCTCTTCGCGATCGCCGATGCGCATCTCGCCGGGAAAAGCCCAGAGCGCGGCGACGATGTCCTGGAGGATTTCATCGATCACCATCCCAGCGATTCCGCGCTTCCGGCGATTTTCGCCAAGCTCGACCAGCTCTACGCCGCCGAGGGCAAACCTTCGCCTAACGAACTCTCGCGCTGGCTCCGCGACCCGGCGCAACCGCGCCGCGCCCTCGCCCAATGGTATCTGGCGCGGAGCCAGCTCCGCTCGGGCGATCGCGCGAGCGCGATCAAAACCCTCACGCAACTGCGCCGCAGCCCGGTGCAGTTGTCGGCGTTAGGCGAAGCGCAGCTCGAGCTCGGCCGCCTCCTCCTCGCCGATCACGAATGGAAAGCCGCGGCTGAAGCGGGCGTGGCCGCGCGCCAGCTCAACCCGACAGCGACGACCGAGGCGGATTGGTTGGTGGCTGACGCGCACTACCGCGGGGGCGACCCGGAAGCGGCCGCGCCGCTCTTCGAACGGGTGGCGCAGGAGCGGCCAGCTTTCGCGAGCGCGGCGCTCTTTAACGCCGCTCTTTGCTGGCTCCAGCTCGAGCAGACCGAGAAGTTCGCGAACGATTATCGCCAGATCAGCAGCGACCCGGACAAGCAGACGACGGAGAGCGACCTGCTCATCGAGCAGGGCGTGATCCAGGCAGCGCAGGGGATGCCGGAAGCGGCTGCGACCTTCCGGAAGTTCATCCAGGATCTTCCGAATAGTCCGCGCGTCGCGGAAGCGTGGGTGGCGCTCGCCGAGCTCGCTTTTCACGAGCCGCGCCCCGACCTCGCAGCGGCGCGCGCTGCGCTCGCGCGGGCACGCCAGGGAAAACCAAGCCCGGCGGCGAGCGGGCGCGCCGACTATCTCGAGATCTGGCTGAACGACGCCGCGGAAGGAAAAGACGAGTCGCAGGTGATCGCGGCCGCCGCCGCTTTTCTGAAGCAGCATCCCGGGTCGCCCTTCACTGCCGAGGTCCGGATGAAACTGGCGGAGGCTTATTTTCGCCGCCAGGATTTCGCAAACGCGCAGACCCAATTCGAGCTCCTTGCGCAGCAAAATCCGGACGGGCCGCTGCTCGAGAAAGCGCTCTTCTTTGCCGCGCGTTCGGCGATGTCGAGCATGGGCGCGCAGTCGCTCGATCACGCCCTCGCGCTGCTCGACGAAGTAGTAAAACTCAACGGCGAACTGAAGTGGGCGGCGCGGAATGAAGAGGCCGCGATCGAGCGCCGGCTGGGTAAGAAAGCCGATGCGCTCGTCATCTACGACGAGGTCCTGAAGAACGACGCGAAGCCGCCGGAACATCGCGAAGCGCTTTGCGGCAAAGGAGACGTCCTCTACGAAATGGGCGCGACCGATCCACAAAATTACCGGCGCGCGATCGACTTCTACCAGAAGCTGGCCACGGAACCGGGAGTGCCGGCGCATTGGCGGAACCAGGCTGACTTCAAGAAAGCGAAAGCGCTTGAAAAGTTGAACGACAAGGCCGGCGCCCTAACGACTTATTATTCCGTGCTCGAACAAGGCGCGGAGCCGGCGCGGCAGCATGAATTTTTTTGGTTCTATAAGGCGGGCTTTAGTGCCGCGCATTTGCTCGAGGAAGCAAGCGATTGGAAGGCGGCGGTCGCGGTCTATCGGCAGCTCGCCTCGGTCGGCGGAGTGCGGAGCGACGAGGCAAAGACGCGACTGACGCAGCTCCGGCTCGAACATTTTCTCTGGGAGGAATAGCGCGCGCGCGTTGTAAAGCTGGCCCTGTAGAAGCTTCGCTCTGCGAAGCGCGGGAGTGAGCTTCGACTGCTGTCCGGCTTTCAACCATGACCCCCGCGCCTCCAAGAGGGAGGCGTCTACAGCAGGGAATTGAAGCGCGGAGATTAGAGCGGCTCCTGTAGCCACGGCATGAGCGCCCGGAGCCGTTCCCCCGTTTGCTCGATCGGCTGCGCTTTTCCGGCCGCGAGCAACTTGCGATAACGCTTCTGCCCGGTCGCCGTTTCGCGCAGCCATTCTCGCGCGAATCTTCCGCTCCGGATTTTCTTGAGCACTTCCGCCATCCGCGCTTTCACCTGCGCGTCGATGATTTTCGGGCCGGCGGTGACGTCGCCCCATTTCGCGGTCTCGGAAATCCGCGCGCGCATCCCGCTGATCCCCGCGCGGTGCATCAGGTCGACGATGAACTTGAGCTCGTGCAGGCATTCGAAATAGGCGACCTCGGGCTGGTAACCATTCTCAACGAGGAGATCGAATCCGGCCGCGACGAGCGCGCTCATTCCTCCGCAAAGCACCGCCTGTTCCGCGAAAAGGTCGGCCTCGGTTTCCTCTTGGAAAGTGGTCTCGATCACGCCCGCGCGCGTGCCGCCGATCGCCTTCGCATAGGCCAGCGCGAGCGTCCGTGCGCGCCCGGTCGCATCCTGCGCGACCGCGAAGACGCAGGGCACGCCTTTGCCTTCCGTAAATTGCGTCCGCACCATCGCCCCGAGCCCTTTCGGCGCGACCATCACGACATCGACGTCGTCCGGCGGCACGATCGTGCGGTAGTGAATCGCGAAGCCGTGGGCAAAGAGGAGCAACTGCCCCGGGCGCAGCGCCGGGGCGATTTCCGCGGCGTAAATTTCGCCCATCTTGGTGTCCGGCAGCGCGCGAAAAATCACCTCCGCGCGCCGCACCGCCGCGGTCGTATTCGCGAGCCGAAATCCGTCGCGCCGCGCGCTCGTGCGCGAGCGGCTTTTCGGCGGCAGACCGATGACGACAGGCACGCCGCTGTCGCGGAGATTGAGGGCGTGGGCTCGGCCTTGCGCGCCGTAGCCGAGCACGGCGCAGGTTTTCTCGAGCAGTGGACGAAGGTCGACTTCCTTGTCTTTAAAAATTTTCGCGGGCAAAACGACGCCGATTTTAACGCCGCCCGGGGCGGTGTCAATCGACCGCGAGCGCCCCGTAGGACTGGACCGCAAGCTGGAGGCGCGTGACGTTTGCGATCGCTTCCTTCGCTTCCGCGGTGCGTCCCATTTTCTCGAGGATCCGCGAGAGATAGAGATATTCGCGCGGGAGATTCGGCTGGCGCGCGACCGCGCGACGCTGCTCGGCGCAAGCCTCGCCGAGGCGGTTTTGGTGGACGCGCAATTCCGCGAGGAGATTTAGTGCTTCAACTTCGTGGACGTCGAGCCGGCTGGCCTCGCGCAACGCCGCCGCGGCCGGCGCGATTTCGCCGTTTTGCGCGCGGAGCCGACCGAGCGCGAGCGCGGCCGGGTAGTTCCACCAGTTTGCGCGATGGAAATCTTCGACGAGCGGCAGCGCCGCCGCCGGCCCGCGACTCTTCCGCAGCACCTCGGCCTCAAAGCTCACGATTTCCCAGGTGCTCGGATAGGCGGCGCGCGCTTTCTCCAGGATCGTTAGGGCGCTGGTCAGATCGTGCTCCTGCTCACGCATACCGGCGAGGTTCAGCGCGGCGATCCAGGTGCGAGGGAAATCCTTGCGCGATTGCGGGGCGGACTGGGCGGAGCCGGCGAAAAGCGCTTCGGCTTCCTTCTTTTTGCCTTCGTGGAAGAGGGCGTTGGCGAGGTTCGTTTGGGCCACGGGATAATTCGGATAAACGGCGAGGATCTCGCGGAAACAGGTTTCGGCCCGGGCGTACTCGCCGCGTTGCGCGTAGAGCTGTCCGAGATTCAGACTCACCCGCATGCTCGTGCCACCGGCGGCGATCGTGCGCTGGTAGAAATGCTCCGGAGTCGTCCAGTCGCTGCTCCGCGACGCGCTTTGCAGGCTGAGCCCAAGCACGGCCAACCCTGATCCGACCGCGAGGAGACGGCGGAAACGCTGCGGGCACTCGAGCGCCAATCCCGCCGCGAAAATGAGCAGACCAACGCTGGGCAGGTAAAGCCAGTGCTCGGCCACGGTGGCGTTGAGATCGAAGAGATTTGAGACCGGCAGAAAGCCTACGACAAACCAAGAGGCGCCGAAAATACGCGCGGCTTGTCCCGGGCCCTTGCGCAGACCACCGGCCGTAAGCAGCCCGGCGACCGCCAGGCCAACGATGGAGAGATATTCAGTCGAAACCGTCTGCTGCCAGCTCCGGTGAGAGTCATAGTTACTTCCTTCCACGACGGTCCGCTCCATGTGCAAATGCGTCGGGAAGACCATCAACCGGCCATAGTCGCCGAGGGCGCGCAACATCAGGACTGTGCGCACGGGTCCGCTCCAGCCCGGTTTAGGTCCATCACCGGCGCGGCGCTCCGGTAACTCCCGCAGACCGCAATAGAGCGAGAAGAGAGCGACACAGCTGACGGCGAGCAGAGCCTTGGATTTACGCGACTCGGTGCGACTAAAAAACAAGCGATGCAGGAGAAAGACGATCAGCCAAAGGCCCGCCGTTTCGCGCGAACAAAACGCAAGCAAGGCGGCCGACGCCGCGCCGCCGAACAAAGTCACTTTTAGCCAAGATGCCTCTGTTTCCGCGGCGCGGAGATAGAGCAGCCAGGCGCCCGCGGCGAAGACGAAAGCGAGGCTATCCGCCCGGCCGGAGATATAATCCACCGCGGCGCTATGCACCGGGTGAGCGACCCAGAGGAGCGCGAGAAAAAAAGCGGCGTCGGCACAGACGCTGACCGTGATCTTGACCGCGAAGAGCGAGCGGAGGAGCCGGCGCGCGAGGAAGTAAAGCAACACACCGCTGAGCGCATGCAGTCCTATGTTCGTTAGGTGGTAGCCATAGGTGTCGTCGTTCCAGAAAAAGTAATCCACCATAAAGGAGATATTCTGGACCGGCCGGTAATGGGCTGAGAGCGAGTCGAGGAAGAGATGGTGCCGAAAAACTTCGAAGACGAAGAGCGGGCTTTTAATGAACGGGTTGTCGTGCGCGAGGTAGTCATCATCCCAAATGCGCTCGCCCGAGAGAGCGGGCGTGTGGATGACCAAGGCAACAACGACGAGGAGGAGCGCGCGGAGCCAGTCCCGCTGCAGGTGACTCCACACGCGCGCGTCAGCCATTTTCATCGGCAACAAAGCGCGCGAGTCAGTAGTCATGCGGAGCGAAGAAGAGCTGCTGACTCATTGCCTGCCACTCCCCGATAAGTCGAAGGGAATGGCAGGTGGATGAATCAACTGCTCTTAGAAGTGTCCGTAAGGCGAGAAGAAGTCCGTGCCGGCCACGTCTGACAGAGTGGCCCAGGTCGTCGCCGGAACCTTCGGCAGGGCGTCGACCGTCTGCTGGCCATAGCTCTGATTAAAGACATCCGCCGCGGTGTTATACAGCGAGGAGCCTTTTTTCATGTAAGCGATCCAGTCGGCGGTCTGCACCGTCGAGCCGGTGGTCTTATTGTTTTCGATCGCGTACTGGTCGACGGCGGCGTCAATCAGGCGAAGATCGTTGACGATCCGGCTGGCTTGCGAGCGCTTCCGAGCCCGGAGGAATCCCGGAACCGCAATCGCGGCGAGCAGCGCGATGATCGCGACTACGATCATGATTTCCACGAGGGTGAAGCCCCCGCGTTTCTTGTTGAACTTGTTTAACATACTATTGCTTTCGTTTTGGTTGGTTTGTTTTTATTGCGTCCGCGGTTCCAGCGCGGATTAACTCTGGTTAAAGCAGGCTTGATGCCACGTCCGCGAGAGTTTTAACCTGGGGTTATACCGCTGCGGCTACTTCGGTTTAGAGTTCCTCTGGAAGGGGCTTGACCTAACGAACCTTGGAAAGCTCGCTTGGGGTGCGACCTCATTCCTGCCCCGCCGCAGAGAGTGGGCAGGGCAAGTGAATCAACCCACGCTCCTAGAAGTGACCGTACGGCGAGAAGAAGTCCGTGCCCGCCACGTCCGACAGAGTGGCCCAAGTGGTCGCCGGAACCTTCGGAAGTGAGTCGACCGTCTGCTGGCCGTAAGTTTGGTTGAAGAGGTCCGCGGCGGTGTTGTAGAGCGAGGAGCCTTTTTTCATGTAAACGATCCAGTCGACTGTCTTCACCGTGCTTCCGGTGGTTTTGTTGTTTTCGATCGCGTACTGATCGACCGCGGCATCGATCAGGCGCAGGTCGTTGACGATGCGGCTGGCTTGCGAACGTTTCCGCGCCCGAAGAAATCCCGGGACCGCGATGGCGGCAAGGAGGGCGATGATGGCCACGACGATCATGATTTCCACGAGGGTGAAACCGGCTCGACGTTTAGAGTTTAGTTTATTCAGCATAGGATTAGTTCCTTTCGATGAGAGGAGAGGATGGTGATTAACTTTGCGTTAGTATTGCGACCTGAGGTTTTAGCAATATCGATGCCACCTGCGGGAAAACTGACTTCTTCCACCCGCTAGCATTGACCCTGCTTCTTCGCTTGATGTGACTCTCCCACCGAATAGCTCTGCGAAACGCTCTCGGCTGCGGGATTTCCCGATCAGTGGCTGGGTCTTTCTGGCCGTTTTTCTGCTCCGCCTGATCGCGCTCGTGCGGCTGACCGACTCGCAGTTTCTCCTCCCGCATGCAGGCGACATGCAGTTCTACAACAACTGGGCACTGCGCATTCTCCACGGGGAATGGCGAACCGAAGGCGCTTTTTACGGCTTGCCGCTCTATGCCTATCTGCTCGCGGGGATCTACAAAATTTGCGGCTACAGCCCATTCGTTCCGGGATTGATCCAGGTGGGTCTGGAAGGCGGGACGGCCGTGCTTCTCTACAAGCTAGGCTCGTTAGTCTTCCGCCCGCCGACGACCGCAGCAGCGACCGGCAAGCTCCCTTTGCAGGCGCATCTTGTCGGGATTCTCGCCGCGCTCGGTTGGGCTTTCTTCCAACCCGCGGCGGCTTACTCGATCATCCTGATGCCGACTTCGTGGCTGGTGTTTATTTTCTGGTTCGTCGTCTGGCAGATCGCGAAGCGGACCGCGGCGCCGACGCTCCCGCGACTCTTTTTCCTGGGCGTGCTCATCGGTTTTACGGCCATGGGCATTGCGACCGTCCTATTTTTAGTGCCTCTGCTATTCGCGGCGCTCCTGCTCCGCTGGCCGAGCGCGATCTCGTGGAAACTCAGCGGCGCGGCCTTGATTCTCGCCGGCGTTTTCGCCGGTGCTTCCCCGGCCTGGATTCATAACTACTTCATCGCGCGCGACCCGGTTTTTCTTTCCGCCCATAGCGGAGTGAATTTTTGGATCGGGAATAATCCCGTCGCGAATGGGTATCCGAAGTTTCCTCCCGGTCTGCACGCGGGCCAGGAAGCGATGCTCCAGGGTTCCATCACCACCGCCGAACGCGCCGCGGGAAGACCTCTGCGACGCTCGGAGGTTTCCGCTTATTGGTCGGTCCAGGCCAGCGCCTGGATCCAGCAAAATCCCGGCGCCTGGCTGCGGCTCGTCGGGGTGAAAATCAAAAACTTTTGGAACGCCTACCAATACGATGACATCAGCGTCGTCACCGCGTTGCGCGATCAGCGCGTCATTTTTCCGGGGCTCGGCTTTGGCCTCATCGCCGCGCTGGCGCTGCCCGGTTTACTCCTCGCCTGCTGGAAATATCCCACTTCGCGCTGGATCGCGGCCGCGGTTTTCCTGCACATGGCTTCGCTCCTGACTGTTTTTGTGACCGAGCGTTATCGCCTCGCGGCTGTGCCGGGCTTGCTGCTTTTCGCGGCGTTCGGCGTCCGTGAGCTCGGGCGGAATCTGGTCGCCGGCCGGTTGCGCGAAGCCGCGCTTTTCCTCGGGCTGCTCTTCGTCTCGACCGGGTTCGTCTCGATCCCACAGCACGACGCCTCGCTCTGGGCGCTCGACACTTATAACTCCGGCCTGCAAGCCCTCGAGATCAACAACCTTCCGCTCGCGCGGCAAAAACTCGATCGCGCCTACGCCTATTCGCCGCTCAATGCCGAAATCAACTTCGCCGAGGGCAACCTCCATCTCGCGCTCGGCGAACTCGACCTCGCGAAGAAGTTCTATCTCGCCACCATCCGTCTCGATAGTCGGCACGTCGGCGCCTGCAACAATCTCGGGGTCATCGCTTCCGAGGAGAAACGCTGGCCGCTCGCGATCGCGTTTTTCCATCGCGCCCTCGCCTTCGCGCCGCACGACGCCAAGCTGCATTACCTCATCGCCCGGGCACAGCTCGGGGCGGGCGATCCGCTCATCGCGAACCAGGAGATCGGCCAGGCGATCAAGCTCGATCCACGCCCGCTGGCTTTTAGTGCCTTGCGCGAGGAAATCGCTCAAGCCTCGAGCCGCTCGCAGCCCTAACGAACGAGTTATTTGGTGGCCAGCGCCGGCGGCGCCAGATCGGCTGGGCTGGCTTTCGCCTGCACGCTGAAGCGCAGGTCGAGAAGCATCAGCACGTACTCGATAATGACGCGGCTGGAGAGCTTGCTCGCGCCGTGTTTGCGCAGGCGAAATTGGTAGCCGAGCTCGCGGAGTTGCAGACGCTCCGCGCCGAAACGCTGCGCCGCGCGCGAGTAGAGATAGAGTAAAATTTTGTAGCCGTGCGGCTGCATCGCCGGATCGTCGAGAGCACTAAAAAGCTCCCGGCGCATCGCGAAAAAGCCCGACATCGGATCGGAGAGTGGGACCTGCGCGATGCCGCGCGCGAGCATCGTCGCGACCCAACTGGTGAACCGGCGCGAGAGACTCCAACGACCGGCACTTCCCCCGGCAGCCCGGCGGGTCGCGACCGCGAAATCAGCATAAATCATCGCATCGAGCATCTCCGGCAGGCGAGTGTCGTCGTGCTGCAAATCGCCATCCATGACGCCGACAACCTCGCCGCGCGCGGCGCGAAAACCGCAGACAACAGCCGAGCTCAAGCCGCGCTCGCCAACCCGGCGAATGACGCGCAACCATGGATATTGCGGCTGCAAAGCCTCCGCAGCCGCCCAGGTTTGATCGGGCGAATCGTCGTCGACGAGGAGCACTTCGAAAGCAGTTTGCGCGAGGACTTGGTCGAGCCGCGCGAAGAGTTCCGGCAGATTATCGCGCTCGTTAAAAGTCGGGATGACCAGACTGAACTCGAGCGGCGGGAGCGATTCCATTGGCCTCTTAGAGGAGCAGCCGTGATGCCACAGTTACTTCACCAAATCCGAGGCATGCAACAGCTGCACCGAGACCGGATCGTAAATCTTTCCGCGCATGAAGAGCCGAGAGTACTGGCTCAGGTCGACCGATGCGCAAAGCACCACCGCGAGCACGAGGCTAAAGGCAGCGCGCCGCGGGAAGACGCGCTGCGTCAAGAGGATCAACTGCGACGCGGCCAGCCAGCGCAACGGGACATCCCAGTAGGCGGCGAAGCGGAGGCTCATGCCGTAGCTCACGCTCGACATCACGACAAAGCTAAAACCGAGAAGGAGTGCCCAAAAAAGATCGATCCGGGCGGTTCGCTCGAGTTGGAAAATTCGTCCAAAAGCGAGCGCCACGACGAGCGGTGAGAGCACGGCAAAGTCGATCAGGTAGCGATACCAGGCGCCATCCTGCACCTGGATGGCGTAAGGAAGCCCCGAGGATTTTGCGACAAACATCCGGTAAAACGCGATCCATTCGCTGATCCCCCCGACCAGCGCCGCGAGGAAAAGCACCGCGAAGAGCGGCGCGAGAACGCTGACGACGATCAAGCCTAACGACGGCCGTTGCCGTGAAAAGAGGAGGAGCGTCGTCGCAGTCGCGAGGAGCGCGAGGAAAACAAAGGCGGCGTTTTCCTTCGTCAGCACGAGGACAAACAAGCTCACGCCATAGGCCACGGGCCAGCCGCGCTGCCCGGGCGCGCGCAGACTTTCCCAGAAAAACCACGCGGTTAAAATCGCCCAGCAGGCAGAGTAGCCATCGATCATGGCGCGTTGCGCGAGGGCAATCTGAAGCGGCGCAACCGCCATCAGCGCCGTTACGACGAGCATGCGGGTGGAACCACCCGAGCGGTAACCGATCGCCGCCGTCGCGAGGAGCAGCCCAAGGCTGGCGAGCGTCGAAACAAGGCGCAACGCGCGCAGCGGATCAAGATAAAAAACGTCAGCCGCCAGCGCCGCCGGAGCGAGAAAACCAACCCGAGTCGCTGGCACTTGCGCGTCGGGAAGTTTCTCCTGCCGCTCGAGGTAGACCTGCACGACCGCGTCGTAATTCCAGAGCCCAGCCTTCTCGATCTGTTGCACGAAGACGGCGTAAGCGTGCTCGTCGTAGCCGACGCGATGAAAACCGCTCGACGGAAAAATTCGCAGAACAGCGCCTAACGCGAGCAGGAGACAGAGCGTGCCGACGACGACAAACTTGCGCGAGGCGATGATCCCGTCGCAGGCAGCCCAATCGCTTGCCGAAGCCGACAAGAGGGCATCGATTCTCCGTTGCGCGACCACTTCCATCGCACATTGCGCTGCAAGTCCCGTGCTAGCACCGCCGGGAAATCGCCGCGACCCATGGCGCGGTGACTGCTAAGGAGGGAGCGCGCTCTGGGCGACCTGCATGCAGTCTTCTTCCACCACTCCGCGCCATCTACTTATCCTTATCGGCACGGTCGCCTTGCTCGGCGCTGGTTTTGCATGCTGGCTGCGCGGCACCTACGCGGGGCAGCCCAATGTGGGCACGGGCTACAACATCTTTCACGTCATCTTCGCGCGCGACGAAGTCCTCGGGCTGGTCTTGGTCGCGACTTTCAGTTTCGGCGCGGCGCTCTTCCTCTTCCGACCGCAGGAGAGATTACCGGGCGAGCAAATGCCGGTCGCGCCTCTCCGCCACTTCCGGCTGCTGGTCACCATCCTCATCGTGGGTGCTTTTGCCGTCGCGGCGCTCGGGGCGCACTTCGTTTGTCATGACTACGCGCTCAGCGCGGACGAGTTCATGGCTGATTTCCAGGCGCGGATTTTCCTTCATGGCGAGATCACGGCAAAGGTGCAGCCGCAGTGGCTCGGCGCGGTGCGCGTAATCTGCCCCACTTTCGTGACCTATCTCCCGCAGAGCCAATCCTGGATGCAGACTTACCTCCCGGTTTATGCCGCGCTCCGCGCGCTCTTTCAGAGCATTTACTTGCAGGACCTGCTCAATCCCTGCCTGGCCGCGGTCACGCTCATCGCCCTCTACGGCGTCGGTCGCCGAATCTGGCCTAACGAGCAAGAGAACGCGCTCGTCGCCGTCCTGCTTCTGGCGGCTTCGGCGCAATTTCTCGTCATGGCGATGACCTCCTACGCGATGCCGGCGCACCTTGCGCTCAACACCGTCTGGCTCTGGCTTTATCTCCAGCCGGAGCGTCGCCGTTTCTATCTTGCCCCGGTCGTGGGCGTGCTCGCGATCGGTCTGCATCAACCGATCGTGCATGCTCTTTTCGTGGCACCGTTTCTCTTCCGGCTGCTCTGGGAACGGAAGTGGAAGGCGGTCACGATTTTTGGTCTCATGTACTCGTTAGGCTGCGCCGGCTGGTACGCCTGGCGGGTCCATTATTCGAATCATGCCGGACCGCCGGCGACCGCGTTTTTCCGACTTTGGAATCCGAAAATGCTCGTGATCCAGGCGATGGATTTGTGGCTCATCCTCGGCTGGAGCGCGCTCGCGACCCCGCTCCTCGCACTCCTCGGGTTGCACAGGGTCTGGCGGGCACGGGCCGTGGTGCAGGATGCGGCCCTGAGCTGCTTCGTGACCTTCGGTTTCTATTACTTCTTCTACCTCGATCAGGGTAATGGCTGGGGCTATCGCTACGTCCACGGGACGCTGACTTGTTTCATCATCGTTGCCGTCGCCGGCTGGGAGGCACTGATCGCCCTGCTCAGTCGCCGGCTCGCCTGGAATTTTCTCCTCGCTGGTACCCTTCTTTCGCTCGTCGTCGCCTTGCCGCTGCGGAGTCATCAGGCGGAGAGTTTCATCCGGCCTTTCGCCAAGGCGGCGCAGGCGATCCAGGGGATGGATGCGGGGGTGGTCGGGGTCGATCCGGATTCGGCCTGGTATTCCGCAGATTTGATTCGAAACGATCCTTACCTGGAAATTCGCCCGGTGGTTTTCGCCCTCATCCGTTTGCGGCCGGAAGAAGTGAAAACCTTGTCCCAGCACGGGCCGTCCCGTTTCATGAAAAAGGAGCAGCTCCGCGCCTTCGGCCTCGCGACCGAGGCGCCTGCCCCCCGTTGGCGCGATCCATTTCGGCTGGGGCGGGGCGAATAGGAATGCCGGCAGGTCGAAAAGAGCAGTCCGCGGCGAGTTTGTTCCATCTGGTAACTTTCGCGCTCCCGGATTAAGTGGGCTGTGGCACCGGCTCTTCTTCACACCGTGCCCTCGATCGATGTCGCGGATGACGGTGGGCTCGGGGGCGTCACCCGACCTGCTCGGAAACTGCTCGTCGACGGTGCGAACAGTCATCCGGCACGACCGGTCGCATCCAGCGATCCGATGGGCCCGCGTCAACGCACTTCGGCTCGCCGGCCGGAATCCACCTTCTCAACTCGGTGAGGGCCGTAATTGGCGCGCCGATTGCTTTGCAATGAATGGTTTTCCGCCATGTCTCCAACCAGCGTGATCTCTTCCGCACGTCGGCAACCCATTTCCGACGCGCTGAATTCTCAAGCAATTTTAATCGGTGCTATCCTGTCATCTCGGCCAGGCGAAACAAGCGAACGCCCACGAGACGCGAGCCAAGCCTTAGCCAACTCCTCGATGCCCGATCAAACTCAGACCGTTCGGCCATCAAAATTCTCTTGGCAGGAGTCTATCGCCAATCTCCTCTTCGGCAGATTGTTGCCACGGCTCGCCTACCCGGTTGTGCGTGGGCCGCTGCGCGGATGTCGCTATCTACTCGGGGCGACGGCTGGCGCTGCGGGCGGCGTCTCGGTTCATTTAGGTTTGCAGGAAACCGAGCAGGCGAAATCTCTTTCCCGCCTGCTGCGTCCGGGGGGCGTGTTCTTTGATGTCGGCGCCAACGTGGGTTTCTACTCGCTGCTCGGCTCGAAAATCGCCGGCCCGCGGGGCGTCGTGGTCGCATTCGAACCGTTCCCGCGCAACCTCTCTTTCCTCTGGCGCCACCTCGATCTCAATCGCGCGCGCAACGTCACCATCCTTCCCATGGCCTGTGCGGAACGCGACGCGCTGGAGCGTTTCATCGCGGGGGAAAATCACGCGCTCGGCCGGCTCGCCGGCGAGATCGCGGCCGACTCCGGACGCGCGCCGGGGACGCGGATATCCACGATCACGCTCGATTCCGCGGTGGCGAGATTACAACTTCAGCCCGACGTCGTAAAAATCGACGTGGAAGGAGCCGAGCTGCGCGTGCTCGCGGGGGCGGAAACGCTTCTCGCGCAGACGCGGCCGGCGATTCTGCTCTCGACTCATTCCGACGCCTTGCGGACAGCCTGCCTCCGACTTTTGGCCGAAAAAGATTACGTCGTCAGGCCACTCAACTCCGCCGCGCCGGACACGGCGACGGAGTTTCTCGCGGAGCCACGCACGCAGGCATGAGCAGGGATCGCGTCCTCGGCTACGACACGCGCTCTCTGCGCAGCGCGCTCGTGATGGGCGCAGTTGATGCACTAAATCCTTTCAAGCGCGCGGGCGATTTCAAATGGGAAGGACCGTGCGTGGTTTCGTCGATCGCGGGTCTGGGCGATCTCTTTATCCATCTTCCGCTCATCGCCGGGATCGTGAAGCACTGCCGCGAGCGCGACCTCGCCATTCGGGTCGCGCTGCGCCCCGCGCAGGCCGAGATCGGCCGGCAATGCGGCTGGGATGTTCTGCCTTTTGATAATGCCCTCGAGGATTTCTTCAAAAACCCGCGCGCCTTGCGGCCGGTCGATTTGTTCGGCCGCGCACAGGCCGCGCGGCGGCAGAGACCCGCGCTTTGGGTCGATCTCACCGGTAACGCGGTCAGCGCGCTGACGGTAAAATTTTCCGGGGCGCGCAAGTTGGCAGCACGGGTCACGCGCGGTGGACGCAGCCTTGTCGATTATCCGCTGCCCCACGCGATCCAGGAAAACGAATACGCGAATCGCGACCAGCTCGGCCGCGTCCTTGGATGCAGTCTCGATTTCTCGATCGCGCAGCCGTTGCGCGGCGCGCCGATACCGGGTTACGCGGACACTGTGGTCCTTTGCCTAACGACGGCGGCGCGCTGGAGAAACTGGCCGCTCGAAAATTTTCGCTCCCTCGTCGAGCGCTTTCCGGACGTCCGTTTTCTCCTCACCGGTTTCGAGCGCGAAGTCTTGGCGGAGGAAACGGCCGAGCTCGCCAGTCTCCGCGCGCTCCCGAATGTCCTCGATGGCCTCGACCGTTTTACTGCCCTCGAGCTCGTGCGCCTGATCGCGCACAGCCGCGCGATAGTCACGAACGACACGAGCGCGGCGCACATCGCGAATCTGATCGGCGTGCGCGGTGCAGTCCTCTTTGGACCGGCCAGTCCGCTCACCTTTGGCTGGCCCAAAGGACTAAAAATCTTTCACGACAACAGCTGCCCCTTTCACCCCTGTGTGCAATGGAGCTGCCGCAACCAGGCGGAGTGGTGCATGCGCAAAATCACACCGCGCGCGGTGGGTGATTATCTCGCGACGCTCCCGGAGTTCACGAGCGGCGCGCGCGGCATCGGGGCCGCCGCCTGACGCCATCCGGACCAGAGCGGCACGAGCAGGAACGCGCGCAGTTGCATCGCGAAAATCGGGCGGGTGCGCGGATGGAGCGCGTTGAGCAGGAACCCGGAACAAGCGAGGGCGATGAGCGTCGCGAGCGCGGAGCCGATGACTCCGTAGCGCGGGATGAAGAGAAAATTCAGCGTCAGATTAATGATCGCGCCGGCCGCGGTGCGCACGGCCGAGAGCCAGGTGAGGCCTTCGGTGATGTCGTAGCCGGTCTGCAGAATCGCGATGTAAAGGAAGATCGCCGACCAGACGTGGAGCACGAGAATGGGCGCGGAAGAAGCGTAGTCCGGGCCGTAAACCAGACGCACCACCGCCGGGGCTGTGATCGTTAGGCAAAGGGCGACGCCGCTGCCCGCGAGGAAGGCGCCGAGAAAGAGGGCCTCGTAACGCCGCCGGTAAACTTCTCCGCCGAGCGCGCGCCAGCGGAGCAGGATCGGGAAAAGCGCGGGAATAAAAGCCATCGGCAAAAGCGCGCACGCCTCCGTGATTTGCGCGGCCGCGGAATAAAGCCCGGCGGCTTTGAACCCCGCCATTTTCCCGAGCAGGAGAATGTCCGAGCGCATATAAATCATCGACGCGAGCGAACCGAGCACGAGCGGCAGCCCTTCGCGCAAGAGCGTGCGACGGGGGCGCGAGGCCGGGCTTGCCGCGAGCGGGGATGCGGCGCGCCGGCAGAAGTAAACCGATAGCAGCGCGCCGGCGATGAGCGCCATCTCCGCGGTCTCGAGCGCGGCGAAAACGAGCAGCGGCGCGCCCATCACCACGGCCGCTAATTTCACCCCCGTACTGATGACGACCGGAATCGATCGCCCCAGAAAGATGAGATGAAATCGGTTTTGTGCCTGAAAGTAGAAATCGAAAACGTCGAAGGCCTGGAAGAGCAGGCCGCCGCCGGCCAGGCAGACGATCGTCATCGTTAGGCGATCGTGCGGGTCGAGCGCGAAAACGAGCGCGAGCAGACTCGCGTAACTGAGAAAGGCGATCGCCAGTCTCAGGCGCAGGGCGCGGCGGAGGATGACTCGACCATCGTTAGGCGATTCCACAAATTGCCGGACGAGAACCCGGTCGAGCCCGAACGCGGCGAGGACAGCGAAGATGCGGACGAAGGCCAGCCCAAAGGCGAGCGACCCGAACCGCTCCGGCCCAAAATGCCGGCTGAGCGCGATCATCACGAGCGCCAGCGCGGCGACACGCGTGAGCTGATTCAGGAGCGACCAAGCGCTGTTGCGCGCGAGAATTTTGCCTTCGGTCTTCATGCGGGGACTGCTCCACGGAGACCGATGAGCTCGACCCATTGCTCGAGGTGTTCGGCAAACGGCGCGCGTTTTGCCGCCTCCAGCTCCTCTGCCATTTCGCCGGCGAAACCGGTGCAGACGAGCTCACGCTCCGCCGCGAGTGAGTTCCAGATTTTCGAGGGAAAAATCGCCTGCGTGATCCGCGGATTGGCCGCGATCAGGTGGACTTCGTGACGCAGTAAATCCTGTCGCAGAACTTCCGGATCGTTCTCCAGAGGCACCGGTTTGAGCCAAGAGGGCAGGTGCTTTACGCCTCGGCCGTCGGAGCGCATGGTGATACGATAACCGCGGTCGCGAAGATTTTCGCAGGCGGCGACGAGCCGATCGATGTCGTGACCGAAGCCGAGGTTGCCGGAGTAAATCGCGGTCCGCGGCTCGTGCTCCACGACCTCGTCGAAAGTGAGCGTCGGCCAGTTGCGAATCACAACCGCGTTCGCTTCCGGACCGCCGAGGTTCGCGCCGATCTTCACGACCTGGTTCCACTGTGCGAGACGGCTGTCCCAATAGCCGCGAAACATTTTCCGGAGCGGCGCCGGATATTCGCACAATCCCCTAACGAGCTCCGGGTAGTAATCCTGCAGCCAGTAAATCGCGCGCGCCCCACGCCGCCGAATCGCGGGCGCGAGCGTGACCGTGTTCGGCGGTGCGCTCGTGACGATGACGGTGTCGTCCGGCCTAACGAACCGCGCGATGTAATCGCAAAAGGCGCGGGTGACCGCACCGTATTCCGCAAAAGTCTCGCGCAGATTCCCCCGCCGCCCGGTGCGATGAGCGAGGTGAACGACGCGCTCGATCGGCCGCGGACGTTCCAAAGTGCGATAGCCGCCCTGCCCGCCGACGAGCCGGACCTCGATGCCTTCCTGCTCGAGCCGCGCGGCGAGATGTTCGGCATAAAGGCCGGTCGGAGCGGCGTCCGGCCAGATGTATTGCGTGAGGAGATGGACGGTCGCCATGCCGGCCAACCC
>JBPCRH010000191.1:0-5250 GCA_050997075.1 Chthoniobacterales bacterium | reverse complement strand
TCACGAGGGAACCGCTCTTTCTCTCTTCCTCCCCGCCACGAGATCGTCGCTGGACAATCCCCTACCCTAGGTTCACTATTCGCAACTTTATGAGCGCATTGTTTTTCAAACGGTTTCTGCAGAAGCCGTTTCAAATCGCCTCCATCATCCCCAGCTCGAAAGCGCTTGTGGAACGGGTCGGGAGCAAAATGGATTTTTCCCAACCGCGAATCATCGCCGAGTACGGCCCGGGCGAAGGCGTCCATTCTCGCGCGCTCGCCCGGCGCATGGACGCGAATTCCCGGCTCTTCCTTTTCGAGCTCGACCCGGCTTTCTCGAAAGATCTCGAACGCCAGTTCGCCGACGACCCGCGGGTCAGCGTGATCAATCGCGACGCCGCCAGCCTCGCCGAAGAACTGGCCCAGCGCGGGATCGAGAAGTGCGATTACCTCCTTTCCGGCATCCCCTTCAGCATCCTCGAGATCAAGAAAAAGCGCGCCCTCCTCCAGGATACTTACGATGCACTAAAAGCCGGCGGTGCCTTCATCATCTACCAGGTGACGAACGAGCTCCGGCAGCACGCCACCTTTTTTGATCGCGCGGAATCGGAGTATTGCCTGCAAAACATTCCTCCGATGTTCGTGACCGTTTTCCAGAAAGCCAATAATCGCAACGGCCGCGCGCACCCCACGCGCCTCACCCCGGCGGCGGTCTCGGCGAACGGCGCCGCATGAGTCTCGGCCACACCCGCACGGAGCGGGATTCCATGGGCGAGATGTTGGTGCCGGAAGCGGCCCTTTACGGCGCTTCGACCCAGCGCGCCGTCCTCAATTTTCCCGTGAGCGGCTGGCGTTTCTCGCGGCCTTTCATCCGCGCTCTCGGGCTCGTGAAATGGGCGGCGGCCCAGGCGAATCACGATCTCGGGCTGCTCGACGCCGAGCGCAGCGCGCTCATCGTCCAGGCCGCCGAGGAAGTCACCGAGGGGAAGCTCGACGAACATTTCCCGCTCGACGTTTTCCAGACCGGCTCGGGCACGAGCACGAATACGAACGCGAACGAAGTGATCTCGAATCGCTGCTGCCAGCTCGCCGGCAAACCGATCGGTGCGCGCGAGCCAGTCCACCCGAACGATCACGTGAACATGGGACAGTCGAGTAACGACGTCATCCCTTCCGCGATCCACCTCAGCGCCGCTGAGGAACTAAAAAATCATCTCCTCCCCGCGCTCGAAAATCTCGCGACCGAACTGGAGAAAAAAGCGCAGGAATTCCACGACGTGATCAAGATCGGCCGGACCCACCTGATGGATGCGACCCCGGTCCGGCTCGGCCAGGAATTCGGCGGTTATGCGCAACAGGTCCGCCGCGGAATCCGGCGCGCGGAACAAGCGATCGTGGCGCTGCAGGAACTCGCGCTCGGCGGCACTGCGGTCGGTACCGGCTTGAATCGGCACCCGGATTTCCCCGGGAAAGTGATGCACCATCTCGAGCAGCGAACCGGCATTCCCTTCCGCGAAGCGGCGAACCATTTCGAGGCCCAGGGCGGCAAGGACGCCGTGGTCGGGGCCAGCGGCCAGCTCAAAACGATCGCCGTCGGCCTTTTCAAAATCGCCAACGACATCCGCTGGCTCGGGAGCGGCCCGCGCTGCGGCATCGGCGAGATTTCCCTGCCCGCGACCCAGCCCGGGAGCTCGATCATGCCCGGCAAAGTCAACCCGGTCATGAGCGAATCGATGATGATGGTCTGCGCGCAGGTCATCGGCGCCGATGCCACCATTACCTGGGCGGGGGCGAACGGAAATTTCGAGCTCAACGTCATGATGCCGGTGATGGCGCACAATCTTCTCTGCAGCATTCGATTGTTAGGCAACGTCGTTCAGATTTTCGCCGACAAATGCGTCAGCGGGATCGAGGCGAACCGGGAGCGCTGCGCGGAATTGGTCGAGCTTTCGATGGCGATGGTCACGAGCTTGGCGCCGAAGATCGGCTACGATCGCGCCGCGGAGATCGCGAAGGAAAGCGCGAAAACCGGCCAGACCGTGCGCCAGATTTGCCTCGAGAAAAAAGTTCTCCCGGAAGCGGAACTAAACGCCGCGCTCGATCCGCTCGCGATGACGGAACCAGGCGGCGAAGGCGCCGGGGGCTAGGAGATGAGCGCGAAGCGTGCACTTAGCCCCAACGTCGCGGTTGTCGCCGGGGGCGCCGGCCGAGTCGCCGAATTGCCGAACGAGCGGCCGGGGTCGACGCCCCCGGCTACAACCGCGCTCATGGTAGCCTGCGCCTAACGAACTCATGGTCGCCAATGTCAACAGCCCGCACTTTTCCGGCGGCGCGAACATCGCCATCAAATGCCCGTATCACACCTACGAGCAGACGGTCGCCTTTTACCGCGACACCCTCAGCCTGCCCCTGATCGAGGAAGAACCGGAAGGCTGCATTTTTCAATTCGGCCCGGTTCGCCTCTGGATCGACAAGGTCCCGAATATCAGCCAGCCCGACATCTGGCTGGAGCTGGAAACGAACGACACCGACAGCGCCGCCGCCCACCTCAAAAATCATGGCGTCCCGCGCCGCGATGAGGTGGAGCAACTCCGCGAAGATTTCGACGGCTTCTGGATTTCCGATCCCTCCGGGGTCATCCACCTCGTCGTCGGCGACGAAGATTAAGCGGCGCTTCGCCGTGCCGTCATCCCGAGCGAAGCGCAGCGCAGTCGAGGGATCCCGTCGGGTTTCCCGAAAGCATGGCAGCAAAGGCAGGGCGCGACCGAGCTTCACGGCAACTCCACGGGATCCCTCGACTGCGCTGGCGCTGCGCTCGGGATGACGCGCTCGTTAGGCCAAACTCCGTCCCATGATGATCAAGTCTCGTTCCACCCCATCGAGGAGGGCGACGCGCGGGAGGCGCCCCCAGTAGGCGAAATCAAACTTCGCGAAGAGCCGCAAACTCGCTTGGTTGTGTCCGAAGACGAGCCCGAGCAGGGTCGTTAGGCCCAGCTCCGGCGCGTGCGCGATCGCCGCGCCGAGCAGGCGCGCGCCGAGCCCGCGCCGCTGGAAATCTTCGTGCACGTAAATGCTCAACTCCGAAGTGATCGAGTAGGCCGCGCGCCGAATAAAAACCGAGAACGACAGCCACGCCGCGACCCGGCCGTCGCTTTCCAAAACCCAGAGCGGATGCGTCGCCGACGTATGCTCGCGGAACCAGTCGAGCCGCTCTTCGAGCGTCACCGGTTCAAGCTGCGCCGTGGCCATCCGGGTCGCGACCGCGGCGTTATAAATCTCGACAATCGCCGGCAGATCGCGCTCGGTCGCGTCGCGCTGCTTCATCCCACCGGCATCGTCGCCGTGTCGAAAAAGAGGCTTTCGAAGGTCGGTTGAAAACTCCCGCCGCGGGTCAGGCCGACCGGGAAACGCGCGCTGATCTCGCCCTGCGCCGCGCAGTAAACTTCCAGGTCGTGCCGGCCCACCTTGGCCAGCGCCGCCTGGATTTCACCCGCGGCGAGCGCCGGCGAATTGCAGTCACGGCTGAGATGGCCAAGAACGACGCGCGCAGGTTTTCCGACCAGCAACTGCTCGACGACCGCGGCCGCGGCGGTGTTCGAGAGATGCCCGTGGCGCGATTGGATGCGCTGCTTCACCGGCCAGGGTCGATGCGGATCGTTCTGCAGAAGTTTCTCGTCGTGATTCGTCTCGATCATGAGCGTCTGCACCTGGCGCAGGCGCTCGATCGTCAGACGCGTCGCCTGCCCGAGATCGGTGATGTAACCGAGCGCGCTAGCCCCGGCGTAAAAGGCGAACCCGACTGGTTCGACCGCGTCGTGCGGCACGGAGAAACTTTCGACCGTGATGTCGCAGATTGAGAAAGCCGCGCCGGTCCGGAAAATCCGCCAGTTCCGATGCGCGCCTAACGAACAAGAGCGGATCGCTTCTGCGGTCAGGGCGTTGCAATAAATCGGGATCTGAAGTTTCCGGCAGAGGACCTCGAGCCCGCAAACGTGATCGCCATGCTCGTGGGTCAGGAGGACGCCGTCGAGTTCGTTAGGCGCGACCCCGCAGAGCGCGAGCCGGAGGACGAGCTGGCGCGCGCTCAGCCCGCCATCGACGAGAAGGCGGCAATGATCGGTCGCGACGAGCGCGCTATTCCCGGCGCTTCCGCTTCCGAGCATGGTCAGACTGAACATCCCCGTTATGTAGCCACCCACTTCCCGCTGCACAAATGGAAAGCGCGCGCGCCCGGCCGCGCCATCGACTTTTGTGCGCGCCTCGTTCCGCTTGCTTCGAAATGGATCCGCGCGATGTCGCCAATCTCCGACGCGAATATGAAACCCAGGGGTTGCGGCGCGCCGAGCTCCTGCCCGATCCGATCGCGCAATTTTCCGTCTGGTTTTCCGGCGCAGTCGAGGCTGCGTTCCCTGACGTCAACGCGATCGCGCTCGCCACCGCTACGCCGCAGGGTCAGCCCTCCGCACGGATCGTTCTGCTCAAGGGAATCGACGAGCGCGGGTTCGTTTTTTTCACGAACTACCAAAGCCAGAAAGGCCGCGAACTGGAGGCCAATCCGCAGGCTGCGTTCACGATTTTCTGGGTGCAACTTGAGCGCCAAATCCGCGTCCGCGGCCGGGTCGAGAAAACTTCGCGGGAAGAGTCGCTCGCCTATTTTCATTCGCGCCCGCGCGGGAGTCAGCTCGGCGCCTGGGTCTCGAAGCAGAGCGAAGTGATCGATGCCCGGCGCATCCTCGAGGGTCGGCTCGCGGAAATGACGGAACGCTTCGCGGACAGGCCGATTGAGATCCCGCCGCACTGGGGCGGCTACCGGATCGTGCCGGAAGAGATCGAGTTCTGGCAGGGACGCTCGAACCGTTTGCACGATCGTTTCCGCTACACGCGGAAGGTTGAGGGCGCGTGGCAACTGGAACGCCTGGCGCCATGATAAAAAAGCGCTACGTCAGTCATCCCGAGCGAAATGAAGCGCAGCGGAATGCAGTCGAGGGAGCCCGCCGCGCTGCTTTAAAGCCATCAATTCGAGATCTTCCCAGCCGCTCCACGGGATCCCTCGGCTGCGCTGCGCTGCGCTCGGGATGACGGACGATCCGACTCGCTCTCGACGGTGGACGCACGATGAAGGTCCGCGCTACTGGTGGCACCGGCTTTCAGGGATGGATTATGTTCCGCCGATTTATTCCGATCTCGCCGCGGAAGAATGGGAAATCATCCGCGCCTGGTACGACGAAACCGATCGGAGCGGAATCATCGGCGAATGCGCGGTCCCGCTCGT
>JBPCRH010000155.1:0-3180 GCA_050997075.1 Chthoniobacterales bacterium | reverse complement strand
CGGCGAGATAATCCCGAATGCGCTCACGACCAAAGGGTGGGCCGGGGCTTTGGGCCTGAGCCACCGGACGCGGAATGGGTGGCGCGGCTGGTGGCGGTTCGGGCGGGGCGGGCGGGGGACCGTGCGGCTCAATCGTGGCGTCCTTCGTCGTCTGCGTGGGAATCGAAGTCGCGGCGGGGCGCGGCCGTGGCGACGCCGGCGCGACGCTTGGAGCGGAAATCTGGCCAGCATTCAGGCGCTCCAAAAACTGAGCGTCGCTCTGCCGCAACTGCCGCCAGGTGGTCGCGTCGGGGGCGTTGCCCTTTTCGTTAGGCGCGGCCGCCGCGACGCCCAGTGCCTTCGCGGTCGCGGCGTCGAGCTTGCCCGTGATCGCGAGCCCATGACGAATCTGATAGCGCGTCAGCGCCGCCGCGGTGTCGCTGTCGTATTGACCGGTGATTTCGCCGCGATAAAAGCCTTCGTCGGTTAAACGCTTCTGCACGGCACGCGCGTTTTCGTTCGCGGAAAACGCCGCGGACGCGAGCAGGCAGGTCGCGAGCGCAGGCGTGAAAAATAATTTCTTCGTCATCGTGTCGCCGCAAAGAAATACGCAGCCCCGCCCGTGCGAGGACGTGTGGCGATTCGGCGACGGCGCCGCATAGTGGGCGGATGCGCCTTGGAATCCTTGGCCGCGCCACGCGCGCCTACTCGTTGCCGGCGAGCGTTGTGCCGGTGTTGCTCGGCAGCGTCCTCGCCGCCCGCGGCGTGGGCCACGCAGGGGTGGGCGCTTTCCACTGGGGAACGTTCGTTGCGGTTTTGCTCGGGGCAATGTTCGCGCACGTCGGCGCGAATGTGCTGAACGATTACTTCGATTTTCGGTACGGCGTCGATACCCGGCCGGAGCATGGCAGCGGCGTCATCACCAGCGGCGAGATGACGGCGCGGCAGGCGCTCGTCTTTGCGCTCGTCCTGCTCGCGGCGGCGGCGGTTTGCGGCCTCGCGGTTTTCCGGATGCAGCCGGTGCTCGTGTTTGTTTTAGTGCTCATCGGGCTTGGGTGCGCGGTGTTTTACTCCGCCGTTCTCAAACGTTTCGGGCTCGGTGAATTTCTCATCATCGTCTCGTTCGGACTCGGCCTAACGATCGGCGCCTATGGCGTGCAGATGTCGCGCCTGACCGCGCATGGCTGCTGGCTGGTGGCGCTTTATTCGCTGCCCGTGTGCCTGCTCGTCGATGCGATCCTGCACGCGAACAATCTCCGCGACGCCGAGGACGATCGCGCCTCGAAGGTGCGCACGCTGGCGAACCTCTTCCCGCGTCGAGTCGGCGAATCCTGGCAGCTCGTGCTTTTATTTGGACCGCTTGTTTTCGTCCTCGTCGGAGTCGCGGCGCGTTGGCTCCCGGCCTGGAGCCTCGCGACTTTTGCGGCGACGCCGTTGCTCATCCGCGCCGCGCGCAGCGGCAGCGTTGAGGGAACGGCGCAGACGCACCTGGCTTTCGGACTTCTCTACGTGGGGTCGCTCTGGCTCGCGGCCTAACGAACCACGGCTCTGCTCACGGTCATCCCGAGCGGAGCGCAGCGCAGTCGAGGGATCCCGCCGAGTTTCGTGAAAGTTCGTCAACACGCTTCCAGGAAGCGCCGCGGGATCCCTCGGCTACGCTCGGGATGACAGAGCTTTCGAGGACGCGCGCGCTTCCTCTTGGTGATACGTCACCAACTTAAAGCCCCACTCCACCAGCGTGGCGATTTCCTTGTCGGCCGCTCTCCGCTGCTCGAGGAAGCTCGCCACCTTGGTTTTCAGCGCCGGCTGTTCGTCGAGGTCGTCGAGGATCTCGTAGATCTCCATCGAGAGCAGCCAGTCGCGCGGGTGCTCGGCCTGCTGCGTTTCCCAGATTTCGCCGAGACGTTCGGTGCCGGCGCGGCGGGTGCGAATGTCGCGCACCTGCTGATAGAGGTTCTCGAGTTTCCGGCGCTCCGCGTCGGAGGGATTCTTGATCGTGCGTTCTTTCGGAATGAGCGCGACCTGATTGTAGGCGTCCTTGTCGGCCGCGCCGTTAAAGACGGAAACGATCCGCGTACCCACCGCCATATCGTAGCTGCCCCAGGCCGGGTCGAAGAGAAGGCGCTCGCCGAATTTTGCGGTGCAATCGAAGAAGGTGATGAGGAGTAACTTCCCGTCACGCCGCAGCAGTTTCTCAACTTTGCCTTCCACGATGACGCCGCTCTCGAACTCGAGCTTCGCGCTTTTCCCTTCGCTCAGCGCGGTTTCCTTCCAATTCCCGATCGGAGAACCGAAGCCCTCTTGGTGATACGCAATGCCGTGACCGGCGAGCTCTTTTCCAGCTACGGCCAGCGCGGTCGGACCGGTCGTGCGCAGGTAAATCGGCTCATCGTTAGGCGAGGTGAGGACCTCGGTGAAAGTGCCGGAGACCTCCAGCCCGGAATCGTATTCGCAGGTGCCGGTGTTGTGACTGTCGATCGCTTTGCGGATGCCTTCGATTCCGCCGACGCGAAAGGCCATCCTGCTCGCAAATTGCTCGAGCACTTCCGCCAGTTGGCTGAAATCGTGGGTGACGAAGAGCTGCGGCTGTTTCGTCGTGATATCGAACGCGGTCTCGGCCGCGCCTAACGAGTAAGGCTGTTTCTTCACCTTCGGCTCGAGGCAGGAAACGGATTCGCCAATCGAGGAAAGGAGGCCGGCGCCGTAAATTTTCGGCTGCTCGAGCGGCCCGATCAGCCCGTACTCCACGGTCCACCAATGGAGCCGCGAGAGGAGCGCCATCTCGCTCGGGGTGCCGAGGTTTTTCTGCCGCTCCTCGACGAGTTTCGTTGCCTCCGCGAGCTCGCGCGGTTCGGGTTTTGGCAACTCCTTCAGGATGGAGAGATGGCGAATCGCCTCGTAGAGCTCGAAGTCTTTTTTCGACGACATCGCCTTCGCCCCAACCTCACCGAAACGCTGGAGATAATCGGCGTATTCCTGGTCGACGATAATGGGCGCATGCCCGGCGGCCTCGTGCACGATGTCGGGCGCGGGCGTGTATTCGATGTGATTGATCTGGCGCATGTCGCAGGCGATCACGAGTACGCGATAAGCCTGGAATTCCATGAAGGCCGCGGGCGGGATAAAGCCGTCGACCGCGACGCAGCCCCAGCCGATTTTGCCGAGGATTTCGTTCATCTCCTCGATCCGCGGGATGCGGTC
>JBPCRH010000136.1:0-2908 GCA_050997075.1 Chthoniobacterales bacterium | reverse complement strand
GGCCTGCATCGGATAATGGATGAGCAAAAGCCGTCGCGGCGCCTGCGCTTCGCGGAGCACATGCACGCCCCGCAACCCCATCCCGATAAGCTCGAGCCCGGATTTTTCCAGAACCGCATTCCGATCTTCGAGCCAGGCGCCGCCGGTCGCGGCGAACGCACTCTCGTATAACTTAAAATCGGCCCCGCTCCCGTAATCCCAGTTTCCCGGGCAGCCGTAAACGGGTCGTTTGATCTGGCGGATAAAGTCGAGCGCGGCCGGGGCGAAGCGCGCTTCCTCGATCAGATCGCCGGTGAAACAGACGAAGTCCGCGTCCAGACCGTTGATCGTCTCGACTACTTTCGCGGCGTAAGCGGCGTCGCCCTTGTAATGAAAATCGCTGAAGTGGACGAAACGAGTCGTCGGCTGCGGGGAGAGATCAAAGTTCGTTAGGCGAAGCCAGGTCGGCTCCGCGAAACGGGCGTCGAGGCCCGCCGCCGCGGGCAGGGCACAGAGGCCGAGCCCGAGGAACTTGCGCCGCGTCATCCTCCGCATCGGTGGTTAGTCCGGAAAGGTGAGAAGACGAAAATAGCGCTGGCCGCTGTCGGTAAGCCGCGCGCTCGCACCGCGGCCGGTGACCAGCCCGCGAGTCAGATAGCGCGCGTCGGTCGCGCCCGCTTTCACGAAAGACACCTGCGGCGCACTGACAGTTTCCGCGCGCGGTGTCAGGCCCACGGGCAAACCGGACCGGGTGCAGGAGACTTCCCAGGCCGCCGGCTTCTCGTTAGGCGCGCCACCCGCGATCATCCAGGGGTAACGTGCGGGGAGTTGAAAATTCGGGGTGTTCGGCACAATCACCTTGAAGAAAACCTCCTCGCGTCCGAGAAATTTTGGGATCGTGAACTCAGGATCGGCGCGGAGGGCGAGGAAGAGCCGGGGCAGGTCGAGCCCGGCGAGATTGATGCCGTTGTAAAGGCCATGGCGATTCAGCTCGCCTTTGAAGAAAGTGGCGTGCCACTCCCCGAAGTGCGTGTTCAGAAGGAGGTTCAACTCCACATGAACATGGGCCCGGGCGCGATCGAGCCCGCTGCCGGTGTGGCCCATCACGCCGAGTTTGTCGCCCTGCCTAACGACATCGCCAGTCGCGACCGCGATCGTCTTCAAGTGCGCGTAAAGGCTGAAATACGGGCAGCCGCCCCAGCGATGTTCGACCACGACGTAGCGCCCGTAATTGGAGGCCCCGGCCAACGTAGTAGTGTAAACCACCTTGCCGCTCGCGATCGCGCGCACCTCGTCGAGCGGCTCGCCCGCGGCATCGCGCTGCAGCGGCTTGATATCCATGCCCTCATGGAAGCGCGTGTAAACCGTCCCACCCCCGACCGGCACCGGGTCGCGCACAAAACCGTAGCGCCCGCCCTCCCAAGGGTGGGAGATGACTCCGTGCAGGTTGCGCTCGATCACCTGGTAAAACTCGGAGAAGTGCCCGGTCAAGAGCGCCTGGTTCGCGGTCGGGAGCGCCAGCCGCAATGGAGTTTCCTGGGCCCCGGCCGTCCCCGCGAGCGCGAGGAAAAAGACGGCACTGTGCCAACCCGAGAGGCTCATTTTTTCTTTCGGCCGAGGAGTTTCCAATCCTTCGCCATCAGCCTGATATCCGCCTCGGTCAGGCCCGCGGGCAGGTAAATTCGTCCATCCTTCACCCGTTTATCGATGAGCAATTCCGTCAACGCCCGGCCATTCAGGAAAAGGAAAAGCGTCGCCCCGCGATGCTCCACGCTCAGGGTATCGAGAATCGTCCGGCCATGATCGTCGAACTGAAGAAGGGCTCCGTAGCTCACTCCGTCCGCCGATTTGTAGGGATAAAAAGCGGTGACATCGTTCTCGCTGATCCACGCCGTGCGCTCGATGTGCACCATTTTGCCGCTGAGCGAACGGACCGGCTGCGCGAAGACATCGCCATCGTTTTCGTTCGCCGGGAGGTGCACGCGGAAGGTGCAGTGCGGCTTCGCCGCGGCCGCACCGGCGAGCAGAAGAAAGAGGGCGAGCGCGAGGAAGTTCCGCATCGCGGATTGATAAAGGGTTTGACAGTTTTTGCAACGTTGGCCTCTTAGGGCGATGAGACGAATCGCCGTTTTCGCCCTGCTCTTTTTGCTGGCCGCGCCGGCCTTGGCCCCCGCGCAGGAGAGTCGGAAGCGGGGCTGGCTCAGCCGGGTGCTACATCCTTTCGGTTCCTCGGAGAAAATTCCGGAGTATCGCAATCCCAAACTGCGCGGTCTCGAGATCGGCATTCAACTCCCGCCCGAGCCGATTCGGCTTTCGGAGATGCGGCAGCTGTCCGTCACGGTGCACCTGCTCAACCGGGGCGATCGCGCGATCGAGCTGAGCTTCCCGACCGATCAACGGATCGAGATTCTCCTGCACGATGCTGCCGGCCGGATCGTGACGCGCTGGTCGGATAATCGCGCTTTCCAGCCGACGCCCGCGACCGTCCTGATCAATCCGAACGAGTCTCTCGAATATTCCGAGACGATCGCCACGCGGGAGCTTTCCCCGGGGCGCGTCTTTACGGTCGAGGTGGCGGTGCCGGCTTATCCGGAGCTCGGCGCGCAGCGTAAATCGATCGCCGCGCCGTGAGCGTGGCGGAGAAGTGACTGGTGATCGGTGAATAGTTCTTTCTCCATTCTCTAGTCACTGTTCACCAACCCGTGCTCTTCTCCGACTACCACATGCACCCGCAGGTCCACAGCCTGCGGCCGTATGATCAATCCTTGCTTCAACCCTGGGCCGATGCTGCGCGCGAGGGGAGCCTGCGCGACATCGCGCTGACCGATCACGATCGCTATCACGCGGGGGTCGATTTCGATGAAATCGAGAAACTGCGCGTGGCGAATCCCGACCTGAAGATCCGCGCCGGGATCGAGCTCGATAACGA
>JBPCRH010000115.1:0-11809 GCA_050997075.1 Chthoniobacterales bacterium | reverse complement strand
GGCGCGAGCAGCGGGAAGAGAAGGAAGTGCTGGTGACGGCCGACGACATGATGCACATCATCTCGAAGATGACTGGTGTGCCGCCTCAGAAAATGGAGCAGAAAGAGACCGCAAAATTGCTCGCCATGGAATGCGATGTCCGTCGGCGCGTCATCGGCCAGGACGAAGCAGTCAGCGCCATCAGTAAGGCGCTCCGTCGTTCCCGCGCCGACTTGAAAGATCCGAAACGGCCGATTGGTTCGTTCGTTTTCCTCGGTCCGACCGGCGTCGGCAAAACCTTCCTCGCCCGGACCCTCGCCGAATTCATGTTTGGCGACAGCGACGCGCTCATCCAGATCGACATGTCGGAGTACATGGAAAAATTTACTGCCTCACGCCTCATCGGCTCGCCTCCGGGCTACGTCGGTTACGAGGAAGGCGGGCAGCTTTCCGAGGCCGTCCGGCGTCGTCCTTATTCCGTCGTGCTTTTCGACGAAATCGAGAAGGCGCACCCCGATGTGATGCATCTCCTGCTCCAGATTCTGGAGGAAGGTAAAATCACCGATTCGTTAGGCCGGAAGATCGATTTCCGAAATACGATCATCATTATGACGTCGAACGTCGGCGCGGAATTGATCAAGCGCCAGACGACGATGGGCTTCGGCGCGAAGAGCGACGACGGCGATTACGACCAGATGCGCGACAAGATTCTCGAGGAAACGAAGCGCGTCTTTAAGCCGGAGTTCCTCAATCGTCTCGACGAGATCATTGTTTTCCACACGCTCGAAAAACCCGACCTCCTTCGCATCGTCGACCTCGAGGTGGACAAGGTGAAGAAGCGTTTGCAGCTCAAGGAAATTGTGATCGCGCTCGACCAAGCCGCGCACGAGTTCGTGATTGAGAAGGGTTACGACCCAACTTACGGAGCGCGCCCGATGCGCCGCGCGGTCGAACGATACCTGGAAGATCCGCTCGCGGAAGAGTTGCTGCGCGGCAGTGTCAAAGCGGGCGATCTCGTTAACGTCACGATCGAAGAAGGCAAGCTTGCCTTCCGTGTCGCCGAGCCGCAAAACGCTCCGGCGGAGGCGTAACACAGGCGTCCCGCCTGTTCGTCTTTCGGGCGTCTCGCCCGAACGTCCCGCCGGCGAGACGCCCGCTCTACGAGACAGGCGAGACGCCTGTGTTACGCGCGCGGATGCGCTTCGGCGTAAGCCTTCTTCAAACGCTCCGTCGTCACGTGGGTGTAAATCTGCGTCGTCGAGAGACTGGCGTGGCCTAACAATGACTGCACGCTGCGCAGGTCCGCGCCGTTATCGAGCAGGTGCGTGGCAAAACTGTGCCGCAGTTTGTGTGGACTGAGCGCGATCGGGATCGTGGTGTGTCGCAGGTAACGTTTGAGCACCAACCAAATCGAGCGCGAAGAAAGTCGACTGCGCCCTTTGTTTAAAAAAAGCGGGCCGCTGTGCACGTTCGCCTTCGCCCGATATCGCGAGACCGCGGCGAGCGCCAACGCGCCCACCGGGCAGACCCGTTCCTTGCGCCCTTTCCCGAAGACGCGCACCGATTCTGTGTAGAGATCGAGATCCTGCACGTCGAGTGAGGCGAGCTCCGCGAGACGAAGGCCGCTGCTGTAAAAAACCTCGAGAATCGCCGCGTCCCGCAGCGGCATCCAGGCGGGCGCGCTTTTCCCTTTCGGAACGAGGAGCGGCGCGGCGAGGAGCTCGCCGATCTGCGTCTGCGTGAGCACGAGCGGCAGTTTCTTCTCCGCTTTCGGGAGCTGCACTTCGCGCACCGGATCCTTCGCCAGCCGATGCCGCGCGCTCAGGAAACGATAGAAACTGCGCAGCGCGGAAAATTGCAGGCGGATGTAGGAACGCGCCTGCTTCTGCTTCATGAGCGCGAAGAGATAGTCGCGAAAATGATCCGCTGCGCAGAGCTTCCAAGGCGGCGGCGCGCTGCTTTGTTCGCGAAAATTCCGGAGCGCATCGCGATAGATCCGCAGGGTCCGCGGCGAAGCGCTCCGCTCGACTTCGAGATACTCGAGAAACGCTTCCACCAGTTTGTCCTTTGCCCGCGGCTGTAGACGCTTCGCTCCGCGAAGCGCGGGAGTTGCGTTTAGTTCCTCTGGTGTCATCACCGTTTCGCAATATCGCCAAAACCCGCGCCTCCCAGAGGGAGGCGTCTACAACCGGCAGCCCGGCTATTCCGGCTTTTCGATCTGGTAGCGATTGTCACCCGCTCCGGAGTATTGGCTCTTAAAAATGGGCGGCGGATTCGTCGAGATGAGCTGGTAATCCTTGAGTACAAACTCGGGGTAAACCCCGTTGCTCGCCGGCTCGTAAACCTTGTCGCCGCTGAATTTCCCGTAGAGCCGATATTCGTAGCCGTTGTCGAAGCCGAAATTCACCTGCTGGCGGTCGGGCGCGAGCTTGCTGTTTTCGTTCAACATCACCAGCACCGCCGTGTTCCACGACTCGCCCGGACGGCGGACATAACCCCAGAATTTGAAGTCTCGTTTGTAATAACGGCGGCCGACAAAATAATCACCCGGCGGCTCCGTCTGGATGCGTTGCGTCATCGCCATCCGCGCCTGTTGAATGCCTTGCGGCATCGTCTCGCAACCGGCGACAAAGCTCAGACAAATGAGGGCGAGCAGAGTTCCGAGCGGTGCGAGTTTTTGCATAAGACGGATGCGTTCCCTTTATCGTAGCTTGGCGCGTGCCGCAATCGCGGTAACGCCCAGCGACGGACCGCTCATTCCGGCTTTTCGATGACGAGCGCGCCAGCCGGACGCCGGTCGAGCTGGCTCGGAAAAATCGGCGCGGGATGGGTCGAGCGCAGTTGGTAACCGGTGAGGACAAACTCCGGATAAACCCGATTGCTCACGAGCTCGTAAACTTTGTCGCCGCTAAAATAACCTTCGAGTCGGTATTCGTAGTCGTTATCGAAACCGACGTGGCCTTCATAGCTTTGGTCCGTGCCGGGACCGAGCTGCGAGCGATCGGGGGCGAGCTTTTTGTTCTCGTTCAGCATCACGAGCACAGCGGTGCTCCACGGCTGACCGGGTCGGCGGACGTAGCCCCAGAAGCGATAGTTTCCTTTGAAATACCGACGCCCGACGAAATAATCGCCCGGCTCTTCGTTCGCGATTTGCTGCGCGTGTGCGCGCCGGCTCACCCGCGGAGTTGCCGGGACAGCCACGCAGCTCGCGAGCACGGTGAGGAGAAGCAGGCCAAAGAAAATACGCAGCGGCCCGCGGCTCTTCCGGATTTGCGTTTTGCATCGCGCGCGCAGGGCGCTTAAAGTTTTTTTAGTCATTTCTTTCCCGGAAAATACCCATGATTGAGCTCGAAGTTTATGCGGCTGGCGTGCGCGACCTGAACAAAATTCTCGAACTGGATCACCAGCTCGAAGCCGTCCCCGGCCTGCGCTACAAGGTCGATAGCAACCACGACATCGTCTACCTCGAGCTCGACGAACCGATCATTACCTTTCGCGAGATCCGCGCGGTCTTCGTCAAGCTCGGCCTCGAACCGCGCTTTGTCGGCGCGATCCCACCGGAGCTCCGGCCGCGCACTAAAACTCAGCTCCTCACCATCTGATCTCGCCCGGCGCGCATCGCGCTCCGGTTGTCGTTCGCGCGCTCATGTTCGCCCGTTTTTTTACCGCCCTCGGAGCGGTCGTGGTTTCGTTTTTCGTCTATCTCGGCGAGCTCGTCGTGCTCGCGGCCGAGGGCCTGCACTCGGCCGTGCCTCATCGGATGCGCTGGCAGCTTTTCATGTGCCAGATGGTCGACATCGGTTTGCTCTCGCAGCTCGTCGTCGTCGTCACCGGCGGTTTTACCGGCGCGGTGTTTGCGGCGCAGACTTATTTCCAGTTCAACAAACTGGGCGTCGCCTCCGGGGTCGGCGCGGTCGTTTCGGCGGCGCTCTTCCGCGAGCTCGGGCCGGTCCTGACCGGCCTGATGGTGACCGGCCGGGTCGGCGCGGCCATGTCCGCGGAAATTGGCACAATGAAAGTTACAGAACAGATCGACGCGCTCCGCGCACTCGCCGTGCACCCAGTCGATTACCTCGTCGTCCCGCGGATGCTAGCGATGATGGCCTCGATGCCGCTGCTCGTGGCTGAGTGCATTTTCTTCGGGCTGATCGCTTCCTATCTCGTCTCCGTAAACGTGCTCGACATCAGCGGGCCTTATTACGTCGCGAACATGGTCCGCTGGACCCTCATGCGGGACATCATCATGGGACTCACGAAAGGTTTTTGCTTCGCGCTCCTGATCGTCTTCATCAGTTGCCACAAGGGCCTGAACAGCCGCGAAGGCGCCGTCGGGGTGGGGCGGGCGACGACGGAGGCAGTGGTCAATTCCTCGCTCGCCATGCTCATCTCGAATTTTTTTCTGACGATGTTTCTCAACGTCATTTTCCCGGCCGGATGGCAGTAGAAGCGAAGCCGCCGATGATCGCCGTGCGCGATCTGAAAAAGCGCATCGGCGCGCAGGAAATTCTCCGCGGCGTAGACATCACGGTCGGGACCGGCGAGACCCTCGTCATCATCGGCCGGAGCGGCGGCGGGAAGAGCGTGCTCCTGAAAAATCTCATCGGCCTGATGCAGCCCGACGCCGGCGAAATCTGGATCGACGGACAGAACATCATCGGTCTCGGCGAACGCCAACTTGCCGCGGTTCGGCGCAAAGTCGGCATTCTTTTCCAGGCCGGCGCACTCTTCGATTCCATGACGGTGGAGCAGAACATCGCCTTCCCCTTGCGCGAAGCGGGCGAGCGCGACAACCGCGTGATCGCGCAGAAGATCGCGGAAATCCTCGAGGTGATCGAGCTCGAGGGACAGCAAAAAAAGATGCCGGTCAACCTGAGCGGCGGGATGAAAAAACGCGTCGGTCTTGCCCGCGCGATCATTAACCGCCCCTCCTGTATCCTCTACGACGAACCAACCGCGGGCCTCGATCCCGTCGTCTCCGACAGCATTAATCACCTCATCCGCCGGCTTCAGGAGCACTTCCACGTCACCAGCGTGGTCGTGACTCACGACATGAAGAGCGCGTTTCACGTCGGCGATCACATCGCCTACCTGCACCAGGGGCGTATTTACTTTTACGGGACACCGGCGGAAATTCAGGCTTCGACGGACCCGCTCATCCAGGATTTTTTGGTGGGCCGGGCGACCCGCGCGGACTAACGAAATGGAACAGCAGGATCGCGGACTCGAGCTCAAGGTGGGAATTTTCGTGGCCGCCGGCCTCGCCATTCTCGCTGCGCTCGTGGTGCAGTTCGGGCGACTCGGTGAGGGCTTTAAAACTTACTACGACCTCACGGTTCATTTCGCCGACGCGAGCGGCCTGCTTAAAGGATCCGACGTCCTCATGGGCGGTGCGAAGATCGGGCGCGTCTCCGGCCAGCCGCGCCTGGTCACGAACGAGCGCGGGGTCGATGTGCCGCTCCGGATTTACGATTTCGCGCGGATTCCGTCCGACACTTCTTTCACCGTCGGCAGCTCCGGGTTGCTCGGCGATCGCTTCGTCCAGGTCTCGCCGCCGGCGGGCGTGCCTAAGAGTTACATCGCGAAAGGCGCGCGCCTCAAGGGCACGCGCGAGAAAGGCATCAGCGATCTCACTGCCCAAGGCGGAGATCTCGTGAAAGATCTGCGCGGGACCGTGGCGAAAATCGACACCGCGGTGAGCCGGCTGAACGATGGCGCACTCTCGCAGGCGAACATGGATCATCTCAAGGAGACCTTCACGAACCTGAGCAAGACGACCGCGTCCCTTTCCAAGTCTTCGGAGAAAATCGACGGCGTCATCGCCAAGGCCGACGCTACCCTCGGTTCGGCCAAGGAAGCGGCCGACAAAGTGCAGCTCGCGGTCGGCGACGCGCGTAAGACGATCCAGGGCGCCGGCAAGATCATGGACGACGCGCGGCACGGAGACGGCATGCTCGCGATGCTTCTCTCGAATGACGAAGTCGCAAATAACCTCCGCTCCTTGATCAGCAACCTGCGCAGTCACGGCGTTCTTTTTTATCGCGATAGCGCGGCCAAAAATGCCGCGCCGGAAGCCAGCCCGCCCTTGCGCCGGCGCAGTCGTTAGGCCAAACAGAAACGCATGAGCACGCAACTGACCCTCAACCTCCTCCGGGTGCTGCTCGTCAGTTTCTGCGCCTTGGTCGGGTCGAGCGTCACCCTCGAGTCGATCGGCACGGCCATCCCCGGCCTGCTGGGCGGAGTCGTCTTCGGGCTCGCGCTGGTCCTCGTCGACCGGCTGCTCAAGGGTTTCTCCCTCCGCGCCTTTTCCTCAGCCACACTTGGGCTTCTGCTCGGGCTTTTTTTCGCGAATCTTCTGATCTCTTCGGAGGTCCTGCGCTACCAGTCGGAGTTCACCCAATGGACCGCGCGCCTCGTGGTTTACTGCGCCTTTGGTTACCTCGGGACCATGCTCGCGCTGCGGAGTAATCGCGACGAATTCTCGCTCATCATTCCCTACGTGCGCTTCGCCCGCGAGACCACGCAGCATGAGCCGCTCATCATCGACACCAACGTCATCATCGACGGCCGCATCGCCGATCTTTGCGCGACCGGATTCCTCAGCCGCTCGCTCATCGTTCCGCGTTTTGTGCTCGACGAGTTGCAGCTCCTCGCGGATTCGCACGACAACATCAAACGCGAGCGCGGCCGGCGCGGGCTGGAAATCTTGCAGCAACTCCAGAAGGTGCGCGAGATCGATCTCACGATTCACGACAGCACCGACGACGGTAATTTACCAACCGACGCCCGGCTCGTGCGCGTCGCCCAGGTGCTCGGCGCACGACTGCTCACGAACGATCAGCCGCTCTGCCAGGTCGCGCGTCTGCAACACGTGCCTTGCCTCAACCTCACAGACCTCGCGCAGGCCTTGCGACCGGTGGTGGTGGCGGGCGATGAGCTGGAATTGAACCTCGTCCGCGAAGGTCGCGACCCGCACCAGGCGGTCGGTTACCTGCCCGATGGCACGATGATCGTGGTCAATCACGCGCGGCAGCACCTCGGGCGCGTCGCGACGGTGGTGGTCTCGAGCGCCCTGCAGACGGGCGGAGGACGGCTGGTTTTCGCGGAACTGAAAGGGAACGCGAACATTCGCGGCCCGCTCGAGGCGCAGGCGACCGCGTTGTAGCGCACCCGGCCTTCGGCGCGCTGTCCCTGGTCCGGCATTTTCCGCCGCGCGCGCACCCACGTTGTCATCCCGAGCGAAGCGAGGGATCTCGCAGGCGTCGGGTGGTGCCCATTGGCAAAGTGAAGCCGGAGCTGGCGTGAGAGATCGCTCGCCGTCTGCGCGGCTCGGGATGAAAACCTCTTCTGCGGTCTCGACTCTATCCGCCTAACGAAGCCCGACCGCAGCGCGCACCCGTGCCATTACCTCATCGGCGATCGCATTCACCCGCCGCGCCCCTTTGGCCAGGACCTCATCGATGTATCCCGGCTGCGCCTCGATTTCCGCGCGGCGCGCGCGCATCGGCGCGAAGTATTCCCAGAGCGTCTCGAAGAGCTGCTTCTTAAAATCGCCGTAGCCGCGCCCGCCCGCCGCGAAGGCCGCGCGCATCTCTTGCTTCTCGTTAGGCGTGGCGAAGAGTGCGTAGAGCTGGAAAATCGAGGACGCGTCCGGATCTTTTGGTGCCTCTACCGGGGTCGAGTCGGTCACGATGCCCATCACTCGCTTCCGCGTTTCCTTCTCCGCCCCGAAAATCTCGATCGTGTTCCCGTAGCTCTTGCTCATTTTCTGTCCGTCGACTCCGGGCACGGTCTCGGTCGCGGCGTTGATCCGCGGCTCGGGCACCTTCAGGATTTGCCCGTAGGTTTCGTTCATCTTGATCGCGAGATCGCGCGTGATCTCGACGTGCTGTTTCTGGTCGCGCCCGACCGGCACGACATCGCTGTCATAGATTAAAATATCGGCCGCCATCAGCACGGGATAAGGAAAAAGGCCGGTCGAGGCCGGGAGGCCGCGCGCGATCTTGTCCTTGTAGGAATGTGCACGCTCGAGCAAACCCATCGGCGCGATCGTGCCGAGAATCCAGGCGAGCTCGGTCACTTGCGGCACGTCCGATTGGCGAAAGAGCGCGGCGCGCGCGGGATCGAGCCCGCAAGCGAGGAAATCGAGCGCGACCCGGCGGCTATTTTCGCGCAGCGCGACCGGGTCGTGCAGCGTCGTGAGGGCATGATACTCGGCGATGAAATAAAAGGCCTCGCCCTCGGCCTGGAGCGCAATCGCCGGGCGCATCATCCCGAAGTAGTTCCCGATATGGAGATTGCCGCTCGGTTGGATGCCGGAAAGAATGCGCATGCGTAGCCGGGAGATTCCACCCGCGGCGTATAAGGTTCAACCTGCAAGAACGCCTAACGAGCAAAATTACCGCGGCTTTGGGTCTACTCGAGGGCGTAGATTTCCACGAGGGCGACGCCGGTCGAATCGTTAACGCCGCGGACGATCGCGGTATAACCTGAGCCGTTCGCCGGCAGGGTTGCGATCAAAGCGGATTCCCGGTTGTCGGTGGGCGGGATTGTGGTGGCGATGATGGCGGCCTCCTGATCGCTGCGCCAGTTATCGTTCGCTCGAATCAAGCTGCCGTTCCCGTCGCGTAACTCGAGCGTGGGGTTTTCCAATTTTCCCGGGACGGTCAGAGATGGGCCAATGGCGCGCACTAAAACTTTCTGCGGGTTCGGCCCGAGGACGATGGTTCCGGCGATGAGGACGTTGTCGCCGGTCTGGACCAAGCCGCGCGTTGAGATATTCGCCAGCTTGGAATCGACGCTTCGATCAAGATCGTAGGCTTCGACCAGAGCGACGCCGGTGCCAAATCCAGCTCCTCGAATCACCGCAGTGTAGCCGGAGTTGTTCGCCGGCAAGGTCACCACCAGGGCGGATTCCAAGTCATTCTCGGGAGGGATCGTAGTCGCTTTGATCTCCGCCTCCTGACTGGTGCGCCAGTTATCGTTGAATCCGATAAATTTACCGGATGAGTCATAGAGCTCCAAACTAGGATCAGCGAGCGCGCCAGCGACCGGAAGGGAAGGACCGATCGCGCGGAGGAGGACTTTCTTCGGCTGGGAGCCGGTGACAATGAATCCGCCGATAAGTGCGTTGTCTCCTGTCCCCACGGCGAGGCGGGTGGAGATGTTACCGAGAGTCACCGGGGGAGGTGTCGCGGTCGGAGTCGGAGTCGCAGTGGGAGTTGCGGTCGGGGTAGGCGTAGGGGTTGGCGTTACCGTGGGGGTGGCTGTGGGAGATGGAGTCGGCGTCGCGGTCGGCGTCGGTGTCGGACTCGGGGTGGGCGTCGGAGTCGGCGGAGTAGCGGATTTGGTTAGCCGGGCAAGGCCAGTCCGGGTCACGCCGTTGTAGTAGTTGAACAACCCGCCGACCAGAAGCTGTCCATCTGGTTGCACAGCCAGAGCCGAAATGGAGGGGTAAGTTATGGCGTAGGAATAGGAGGGTTCGATCAAAAAGCCAGACCCCACCTCAAAGGAAGAATCGTTTGCGCCTGTTTCAGTCAGGCGGTGGAGGACGCCGGAGTTTAACGTGGCACCGACATATATCTTGCCATCCTGCAGAGCCAAGGTGTAGCCCGAAAACGCGCCAGCATAGGTGGGGTCGACCGTGCCATCCGCCAGGAACCGCTTCACTCCTGGGCCATAACCGGCTGCGTAATACCTTCCAGCCGAGTCCCGGAGCAACGCGTGGACAGAATTGAAACCCGGATCATGAGTAAAGGAGTTGTCGACCGCTCCGGTTGTTGTATCCAACCGAACAAGATGATTAAAGCGTCCGCCGAAATTATAGATTAGGTTGCCTCCGACCACGACCTTTCCGTTTCCGTCCGGCGAGGCAATCGCGTAGACCATCTTGTTGAGAACGGAGTCATCCGGAACAAAGCTGGGATCGAGGATGCCGGTCGGGCCAAGCTTGGCGAGGTGGGACCGGCCTTTACCGGCGAAGAGATAGAACTGGCCGCCAGCAAAAACGCTGCCGTCCGCGTCCTGGCTTAGCGCGAAGACAGCGTCATTAGCGCCCGTGCCTGGGTTGAAGGTCAAGTCGAGGGAGCCATCGGAGTTTAACCGCGCAATCCGTCCGCGGGTGACTCCATTTACCGCAGTAAAATATCCGCCGATCAGGATTTTGCCGTCCGGCTGAAGCTGGATCGCCCGCGCACTTCCCTCGGCTAGAGCGACCTGAAAAGAGTTATCGATAGTTCCATCGCCATTCAGCCGGACGAGGCCATAGTGGGACACGTCGTTAAGGGAAGTAAACAGTCCCCCGGCGAGGATTTTGCCATCGGCCTGCACCGCGAGGGCGTAGACGCTCGGAAATTCATCAGCGACGCCGGAAAGTCCTGCGAACGTGTCGGCCACCGATCCGTCGGGAGTCAACCAGGCCAGATTATTCCGAAACGCTCCGTCGTAACTGGAAAAATAACCGCCCGCGAAGATGAAGCCGTCACTTGCTCTCACTAAAAGTGTATCGACGGAGTATGCGGAAGGGCCCGCCGCGATGCCGTCAAAGCTGCTGTCAGTTGCGCCATCGGATTCGAGGCGCGCCACATTGTTGGCCGTGATCCCGCCGAGCGAGTGAAAGTGACCACCGACAAGCAATCTGCCATCGGCCTGCTCGGCGGCGGCGGAAATCGACCCACCTGCGTCGTAGTCGGCAAAGGTGGCGGTGTTAAAGCCAGCATCGAGTCCGCCCGAGGGGTCGAGTCGCGCGATGATGCGCTGGTTGTTGCCGTCGCTGTAGATCACATTGCCGAAAAGGATCAACCGGTCGTCGAGCAGCGCGAGCAGCCCGGCCGTCTCATTGACGTAGATGCCGCTGGTCGGAATAAAGGAGCCATCGAAACTCCCATCGGCATTCAGCCGGGCGAGTCCCGTAAAAGCGGCATGGTGATCGAAGTCGTTAAAGTTACCTGAAGCCACCAGCTTGCCGCTGTTGGCACCCGTTTTCTGCCGGACCACCTGGGCCACAATCAGATTCGGGAACCCATAGTTATCGTACCCCACATTGCCGATAAAGCCGTCACCGGGATCAAAGGTCGGATCAAAAGTGCCATTGCTATTGAAGCGCGCGATGCAGGACCGTTTAACCTTCGTTCCTGGTCCAGTCAGGATGTAAAAGAAATGACCCACCACCACGATCTTTCCATCCGGCTGAACCAGAAGGTCCTTGACCGTGCCTTCGACACCGTTGTCCAGACCGTTGAGCGAGAACACATAGGAAGGCTGGAAACTATTGTCGCGCGAGCCATCAGTATTCAGGCGCTCAAGGAGGTAGTCGCCAAAGGCTAATATTTTGCCGTCAGTCTGTTGGGCGAGCCCGGTAACGGTGGTCGCATACACTCCGTCACCGAGGCCGCGATCGAAAGAGGCGTCGAGCGAGCCATCGACATTCAGACGCGCGATGCCGACCCGTAACGTCCCGTGCACCTTGCTGAAGGAGCCGGCGATCAGCAGCTTTCCGTCACTTTGCAGAAGTGACGCCAGCACGATGCCATTCGTGAAGTGTCCAGGGTTAAAGGTCGAGTCGAGTGAGCCATCACTTTCGATCGGGGTAGAGGTCGGCGTCGCGGCATTCGCCCGCCGCGGAGATGCGCCCGTCGGCGTGAACGCGGAACAAAACAGCGCGGAAACGAGGAAAAGAAAAATCAGCCCCGCGGGGAGGGAACGTTCGGAGGTCATAGGTGGAGTCGTTTTTTTCGTTCATTTTCCGCTTTCAGTAAAGAATATTCTGAGCTGACGATGGCTGCGCCTTCTTCGGCCGAGCGAGCGCCGCGCGGCGTCGATGTCTGACACGCGA
>JBPCRH010000105.1:0-2553 GCA_050997075.1 Chthoniobacterales bacterium | reverse complement strand
ATCCTGGGGAACGAGGGGCGCGGCGGCCGGGCGTGATTTCGGCTTCGCGATTTCCGGCCGTTCGACTTTCGCCGGGAGGATCTCTTTCTTTGGCAAAGGCTCCGGTTCCTTGGCGGGCGGCGGCGGCGACTCCGGGTTCGCCTCCGGTTCTTCCTGCGGGGTTGGTCGAGGCGCGCGCGGGGTGTTTAGAATCCGCCGCTGCTCCGGGGTAAGGGCTGGACGCCTTCGGCGAATTCTGGGCGCGGACTCCCGATCTTCCGCTTCGCCAAAACCTGGCGCGGACTCGTTTGCATCATCGTTCGCCACCGCTGCAACCTGCGCACGATCCCTCGCCGGGGCCAAGCCTTTTCCCAGAGGTCGTAACTTTTCCAAAGAAAAGACGAAAATACGCTTGACGGTTTTCCTTCCTTGCTAGCAATTAGTGCACAGCAATTGCCCACAAATTAGTGCACAGCAATTGCCCACAGCTTAAAAAATGAAGACCAGCCCTTTTCTCGCAACCCTCTCCGCAGCGCTCCTCCTCACCGTCGCCGCTCACCACACGCAAGCCGGGACGTTGACGATCGGTAACGGTCCGAGCTTTCACCTCCCTGGCTCCTTTACCGACAATTCCATCGACGCCACCCTGCTGCACAACCCAGGTGGACTGAACGGAGATGTCGTGCGCCTCTTCGGAGACTCCATGGTTGCTCAGGTAGAGGGCCAAGGCGCCGGATTTCAGCTCGGAACCGCACACGAACGCGCCAGCGAGGCGCCTCACATTAATATCGGCGGTAACTTTTCGGCGAACGCGAATGATCTTTTCTCGGTCGTTTACGACTTCGACGTGGACCTGAATTCCCCCACGCCGATCACCATTACCCTGGGCGCGAAGATAATCATGGGGGGCGTGACGCAGAACTTTGAGACCCTCATCGTCATCATGCCAGGTAACGGTCATTATCAGGGTACGATTAACGGCCCCCTCTTTTCGCTCGCGACCAGCGGCATGTGGAGAGGGTTTATGATCTTTAACCTCGACGCTCCCGACGATGGCAGCTCCACCAACCGTCATGTAGGTGACGCCGATCTGATCGTGAGCCTCCACCCGGTAGACTTCCGGCTCGTCGCCGTGCCGGAACCTTCCTCGATCGTATCGCTCGCTCTCGGGGTCGCTCTCCTCGGCGGCTTCGCGCTCCGTCGCCGCCTGGCGGCTTAATCCGTAAACGGGGTCTGCTGCAGGTCGAGATCGAGGTGCAACGCCTCGGCGAGTTCGGGATGTTGCTTCGCCGCTTCCCGGAAATAAAAGTCCGTCGCACAGGCCGCGAAAAGTTCGGGAGAAGTTTTGGCCCGCGCTTGCATGATGAGCTGGCGGGCGTCCTCCACCTTCCCGGTGCGCAATTTTAGGGCTGCCGCCGTCATTAACCAGTCAACCGCGAGCGGCCCCGCGGCCTCGTGCTTCGTCAATTCCATGCTCACCTCTTCGCCGGTTGCGGCTTCGATTTGGCCCATCCGGATTTTGAAGTTTGTAATGTCGTTATCCGCTCCGGGACGTGAGAGAAGAATCACCTTCTCGTAGTGCGGCTGCGCTAGTTTCGGCTTGAAATCGAGCCGCAGCGTTTCCGCCCAATAGTATTGATATTCCGACGTGAAAGGCGCGGCCGCGACCGCCGCCGCGAAGTAGTTTTCGGCTGCTGTCAGGTCGCGGTGGCGCACGGCGATCAGGCCGCGATAAAAATTCGACCCCTCGACATTTTCACCGAAAGCGATCGCGCGCTCAAAAGCGGAATCCGCGCTGTCGAAATTGCGATGATCGTAGAGGAGCTTGCCGACGCGAAAGAGGATACCGCGGTAGCGCAGGTCCTTCGTCTTCGCCGCCATGAGGTAATCCACGGCCTGGTCCCATTGCCCTGCGGCCTGCGCGACCAATCCCTTTTTCACGAGATCGGCGGCCGCCACGCCCGGGAACTTATCGGGCGCCTGTTGCGCGACCGCACGCGCCTGCCGCGTCGCCAGGAGATAGCGCAGATAGGGAAGCTTCGTGCCGAAGTAAAAGGCCAGCCCGACGAGAAGAAGTGCCCCGAGGACCAGGACCGCCTGCTGCAGTTCGATCGCGCGGCTTTCCTTTACCTGCGAAGCGTTTGGGCCGACCTGCAAACCCGCCGTTTTCTTTTCCGCCACCGGCGACTGGTCGTTAGGCGCGGTTGGTGCTGGGGCTGAATCTTCAGGCATGGGTGAAATGACTTACTCCTGCAGGCGATGATAGTCCTGCAGGATCGTGCGCAGTTGGTCGTGTGGCAGCGCCGGCACCTTGTGACCGTCCCGCCCGGTCATGTCGTGATTATCGACCAGGGCATTCACGATCGCTTCCTCCACCGCCTGCACGGTCGCTTCGAAAAGCGGATCGAGGCGATCGTTAGGCACGGTCAGGACTGAGTGCGTCGGCTGCTCCGGATTGGCCGCGGCCGGGTTCGCCGTGGAAAATGCAAGGAAGAGATCACCCGAGCCGTTGCCGGAAGTCGCGCCCGTGCGCGCGAGGCCGAGACTGGCGCGCCGCGCACGCCGCTTGAGCTG
>JBPCRH010000097.1:0-5004 GCA_050997075.1 Chthoniobacterales bacterium | reverse complement strand
CGACAAAGGCGGAGCGCAGCCGATGACTTCGCCTGCCGCCGGTCGAGCCACGCGCTGCTTCCTTGAGCGATTGCTCGACCTGCGGACGCGAGACCTGGAGCGCTGGGACCAATCCAAAGATCAAGCTGGTGAGCAGCGCGCTGCCGAAAGTGAAGGCCACGACGAAACCGTTCACGCGGATCTCTTTCAGGCGCGGCAGCGCGCTGGGCCCGAGCGCGACCAGCGCATCCGTGCACCACGACGCCAGGAGCAGACCGGCGGCGGCGCCGAGAAGCGCGAGGAGGAAGGTTTCGAGCAGAAGTTGCCTAACGATATCAAAGCGGCTTGCCCCGAGCGCAATGCGGATCGCGATTTCCCGTTCGCGAGTCGCCGCCCGCGCGAGGAACAGATTGGCCACATTCGCGCAGGCGATCAGGAGGACGAGCGCGACCGCGGCGCTGAGCACGAGCAAAGCCGGCCGGACGTCCCCGACCACGTCCGATTGCAGATCGACCACGCGGGCGTTGCGCCCAGCGTTCGTATCCGGATAGGCGCGCGCGAGTTGGGCGTTGATCGCCTGCAGATCTGCCGTGGCCGTGGACAGACTGACGCCCGGTTTCAAGCACCCGACGACGCTGAGAAAATGGGAACCGCGCCGTTCCAAGTTATCCGGGTAGAGCTGGGGAAGCGGCGCGATGTAATTGATCTGCTCGTCCTGCACCGGAAACTTCCAACCGCGCGGCATCACGCCGGTGACCGTCGCCGGATGACCCGACATCGTGATGGTTTTCCCGAGCACTTTCGGGTCCGCGGAAAAGTGACGTTGCCAAAACGAGTAGCTGAGCACGACCACGCGCGCGGCTCCGGGTTTTTCATCCGCGCGGGAAAAGCCGCGACCGAGCAACGGCGGCGTGCCGAGCACGGCAAAAATATCGGAGGTGACCGCGAGCCCGGGGACGTCCTCCGACTCCTCACCTGTGCCGAGGATCATGGCGACGTCCGAGTATGCAGCCAGCGCGGTGAAGGTGTGATTCTGCGCGCGGAGATCGAGGTAATCGGGATAGGAATGAACCTGCCGATTCTCGCCTGGATGCTGGGGCGCGGTCTCCCAGATCATCGCGAGGCGATCGGCATTGGGGAAGGGGAGCGAACGCAGGAGGACGGCGTCGATGACGCTGAAGATGGCGCTGTTCGCGCCGATCCCGAGCGCCAGCGTGGCGATCGCGACGAGGGTGAAAGCGGGGGACTTGAGGAGTTGGCGGAGGGCGTAGCGGAGGTCGTTCATGAAGGAAAATGACGAAGCTCGAAGCCCGAAATCCGAATCAATGACGAATGAGGAATGACGAGAGTTGAGCGTTCGTTTCGGTTTTTGGGCTTGGTCATTGTTTCGAGCTTCGGGTTTCGGTTTTCGTCATTCCGCGCAGCGGTCACTCATTGCGCAACGCCTCCATCGGACTGATGCGGGTCGCTCTTCGGGCGGGTAGCCAGGTCGCGAGGAGCGCCGCGATTGCGAGCAGCACCGGCGCCAGGGTGAAAGCGAACGGATCGAGCGGGCTGACCTGAAAGAGAATGCTGCTGACGATTTTCCCCGTCCCGATCGCCAGCAGAAATCCGAGCACCAGACCGGCCGTCACCATCGTTAGGCTCTCGCGCAGGAACATCCAAAGCACCGCGCGGCGTTGCGCTCCGAGCGCCATGCGGATGCCGATCTCCCGCGTCCGCCGCGCCACCGAGTACGCTTTCACGCCGTAAATCCCGACCACCGAAAGCGCGAGCGCGAGTGCGCCGAAGATCGAGAACAGCGCCGCACCCGCCCGGACGATCCAGAGCTGCGGGTTCGCCTCCATGTGCTTCGCGAAAGTGCGCAACTCGAGGATCGGCAGGGCCGGATCGACGCTCCGGATCGTTTCTCGAAGCAGACTTGCCGTGGCGGGCTCGGCGTCCGGCGAAAGCGACGCGAAGCGCACGAAGAAGAACGTGTCGCCTTGGAAACCGCGAGCGAACGGCACGTAGAGCGAACCAGTTTGTTTCTGTTCGAACAAACGCGTCTTCGTCGCCGGGACGATGCCGACAATCTCGATCGGGCTGCCGTGCGGGATCGCGCCACTACGGTCGTTTGGATTATCCGGCGTGGCGCCCGCCACCTTGGGAAATTCGATCTGGTGCCCGAGCGCGTTCTCGTTAGGCCACAACTTCTTCGCCAGCACTTCGTCGATGATCGCGACCGGCGGCCCGCCCGGTTCGTTCGCTTCCGCCGCGGTGAAAGCGCGCCCGCGCAGGATCGCCAACCCGGCCGCCGCAAAATAATTCGCGCCCACGCTGTTCCAGCTCGGAGCGATCTCCTCGGCACCGGGAATCGCGGGAGCGCCGGCGCGGCGCACCGTTCTTCGTATGCTGTGATCCCCGAAGGGAACGAGCGCGGAAATGCTCGCTGTTTCGACTCCGGGAAGCGCGGCGAACTTCTCGCTCAGCGTCTGGTAAATTCCCTCCGTCCGCGGCTGATCGAATCCGCCCAGGGGCGCGTCCACTTCGACGACGTAGGTGTGGTCCGCGCGCAAACCGGAATCGACCGACCCGGCCTGCTGCGCGCCGCGCACGAAGAGCGCGGCAGCCGTCAGGAGCGCGAGGGAAAACGCGATCTGCGCGACCACGAGCGGATGGCGCGGGAGAAAATCCCAATGCCGCCTGACGAGATCTTCGCCGGGGTGCTGCTTGAGATCGCTGAGGACGGAGACGCGCGAGAGCTTGAGCGCCGGCCCGAGCGCGAAGGCGAGGGTGCCGAGCAGGCAGAAGCAGAAGGTCGCGCCCAGGATCTTCGGGTTCGGCCCGCTCAACCAAACGATGTCGATCGGAACAATCTTCCCAAGCGAAGCGACGAGCAGATCGGACGACCAAAGGCCAAGGAGTAAACCAAAGGCGCCCGCCAGCAACGCGAGGACGAATCCTTCGACGAGTAGTTGCCTAACGATCGCTCCGCGGCTCGCGCCGAGGGCGAGCCGGATCGCCACTTCCCGGCGCCGCGCCGTGCCGCGCGCGAGCAGCATGTTCGCGAGGTTGAGGCAGGCGACGAGCAGAACGACCGCGGCCATGCCGGCGAGCAGGCCGCCGATCGTGCCCTCCGGACTGCCTGCCACCGGATCGGTGCTGGTGGAGAAGCGATCGAGCGGCGCGGTCATGAACGTCTGATCCTTCAGCACAACCGGGAATTGTTTCTCCAGGTTCGTGGCCAGGGCGCGGAGAGCGGGCGCCGCCGCCGCCGGAGTCAGCCCGGATTTGAGGCGGCCGATGACGAGCAGCTCGTCATTGCGTCGATCCGCCAGCGCTTCGATCGGCCCGCCTCCAGAGATGCGTGTTTCTTCGTCGAAGACGCCGAGTGGGAGCCAGACCTCCGACGAAAAAACGCTCGTCGTCCCGGTGAAACCTTCCGGCATGATTCCGACCACGGTGAAGGCGCGCCCATCGATCAGCAGCGAACTGCCGAGCAGCGACGGATCGCGCCCGTTCTTTTGCCAGTAGCTATCGCTAACGATCGCCACGCGATCATTTTGGCCGGGCTTTTCTTCTTCTGCGGTAAAGGTGCGGCCGAGCGCCGGCGAGACCCCGAGGACCGAGAAATAATTCGAGCTCACGATGTCGGCGTCGGCTCGGCGCGTGTTTCCTTTTTCGCCGAGTCCGACCACCGTCCCGCTGTGCGCGAGGAGACCGGAGAAGACGCTGTTCTGTTCCCGGATGTCGCGATAGGTCGGGTAGGAGAAGGCGCGAAAGCTCTTCGGATTCTTCGCGTCCTGGGAGAAGAGCTGCACGATTTCGGTCGGCCGCTGATACGAAGGCGGCTCGAACAACATCTGGTTCACGAGCGAGAAGATGGCGGTGTTCACGCCGATCCCGAGCGCGAGCACGATGACGGCGGCGAAGGTGAATCCGGGTGATTTCCAGAGCTGGCGAAGGGCGAAGCGGAAGTTGTTCATAGTCGTTTTAGTGGTTCGTTAGGCAAGGAATTCTCGAGCACACGTAAGAGCGCGCTCCCCAGAGCTGCGGGCACGCTATTCATTGCGCAATGCCTCCATCGGAGTGATGCGTGTCGCCCTCCACGCCGGCAGCCAGGTCGCGAGTAAGGCCGCAAGAGCGAGGAGCGCGGGCGCGAGCGTGAAGGCGATCGGATCGAGCGAACTGACTCCAAACAAAATGTTGCCAACGATTTTGCCGGTCCCAATCGCGAGAAGAAATCCGAGCGTGAGCCCGGCCGCGATCATCGTGACGCCTTCGCACAGGAACATCCAGAGCACCGTCTGGCGCCGTGCGCCCAGCGCCATGCGGATCCCGATCTCCCGCGTCCGCCGCGCCACCGAATAGGCTTTGACCCCGTAGAGACCAACGACGGAGAGACCGAGCGCGAGTCCGCCGAAGACGGAGAAGAGCGCCGCGGCCGCGCGCACGAACCATAGCTGCGGATTTTTCTCCATGTGGCTGGTGAAGCTGCGTAGCTCGAAAACGGGCAGGACCGGATCGACGCTTTGCACAGTTCGACGGAGCAAATCGGCCGTGGCGGTTTCGCTCCCCGTGGGCAGCGAGGCGAAGCGCACGAAGAAGAAGACGTTGTTCTTGAAGCCGCGCGCGAAGGGCAGATAAAGCGCGCCTTGGAGATCGCGGTCGAAGAGGCGATTCTTGACTGCCGGCACGATCCCGATGATCGCGATCGGCGCGCCGCGTTCGATTTCACCGCTTTCCTTGGCGGGTTCAGCGGTCGGAATATCGAGCACCGGGAACTGAATCTGTTGCCCGAGCGCGTTCCCGCTAGGCCACAATTTTTTCGCGAGAACGTCGTCGATCACCGCGACCGCAGGTCCGCCTGGCTGGGTCGCTTCTGCTTCTGTAAAAGCGCGACCGCGCAGCAAAGGCAATCCCACGGTGGCGAAATAATCCGCCCCGACACTGTTCCACCAGGGCGAAAAGGTGCGTCCCTCCTGCGGAGTAGCCGGCTCCGTGCCCGGCGCGGCGTGAGTGCCGGCGCGTTGCACGGTTCGC
>JBPCRH010000056.1:0-3001 GCA_050997075.1 Chthoniobacterales bacterium | reverse complement strand
GTTAAGGAGCGGCGAGCGAAAGAACGGGTTGTGAATGAAGTTGTGCGCGACGCCGTTGATGTTGGCGTTCACCATCAACGAATAAGTGAAGCCGAGCAGGAGCATGATCCAGAGCGGCGTGTGTGGGTAGAGGAAGAAGAGCGCGAAGAAGAAAGCGAGATGGAAAAGCGCCGCCACCGTCGGGATCGTGTCCCAGCGGGTGAAAGCGAAAATCTTCGAATCGGTCGAGACGCGATCGACTTTTATGGGGTCGGTAACCATGAGAAAGAGGACGGAAATTCGGCGAAAAGTAAGAAAATTTCAACTGGCGGTCATACCGAGCGGAGCGCAGCGGAGCGGGGTCCCGTGGAGCTTCCGGCAAGCCCGTGCACAAAACTTCCCAGCAACCCGACGGGATCCCTCGGCTTCGCTGCGCTCCGCTCGGGATGACCGATTAACGCGCTGGCGCCGGTGCGGTAGGCCGTAGCGGACCGCTGCCTTTCAGTAGGTAGCCGATCTCGCTGTCGGTCGATAGCACGGCGGTCGTCCCATGCGCAAAGGCCGCGCCGGCGACCTCGAGCCGTCGATTGAACGAGTAAAGCTCCTGCGCTTCCGGCGAACCGTAGGCGGCGGTGTAGATGCGCGCCGCTTCGGCGTCGGCTTCGCCTTCGATTTTTAGTGCATCACGCTGCGCGGCCGATTGAATCGACGCCACGTCGCTCTCTTTCTGGCCGTTGATATTGGCCGCTTCGCCGCGGCCTTCGGAGCGGAATTTCGAGGCGATCTGGTGCCGTTCGCTCGACATCCGCTCGATGATTTTCTCCGCAACGGAGGGATTGTATTTCGTGCGTTTGAAGCGCTCGTCGAGCAGCTCGATCCCGAAGCCCTCGATCTTCTGGCGCGCCCGCTCGGTGATTTGCTGCTCGATCGCGCTCCGGCCCAGATCGATGTCGGGCAGGTTGGCCGGGAGGATGGTTCCGCTTTTCTCGAGCTCCACGTCGTGCACCGGTTTGCGGCCTTTCGTCACTCGCACGATCTCGACGAGATCGTTCGAAGCGACCGCGGTCCGCGTTTCGCTGCCAAGGATGTCGTCGAGCCGGGAGAGCGCGCTGCGCTCATCGTTCAGGCGGTTGTAATAGAGAAGCGGATCGCTGATGCGCCAGCGCGCGAAGCAATCGACGATCAGGTAAAGCTTGTCCTTCGTCGGCGTCTCCGTTGGCGGTCCGTCCCAGGCGAGGATGCGATTATCGAAGCGATGGACGGAATCGATGAAGGGGAGCTTGAATTTCAAACCGGGCGTCCGATCGACCCGGATCGCCTTGCCGAAACGCGTCACGATCGCGGTCTCGTATTGCGGCACGATGAAGAGAAGCGCGCCCCACTTCAGCGCGGTGAAAAGAAACACGAGCCCGATGATGGCGAGCACGCGGTTCTGCACGAATGCGACGAAGCGCGTCGAAAAATGCGGCCGGTAAATGGAGCTCTTCGGTTCGTCAGACATCGTTAGGGCTGAACTCCATTGGCCGGCGCGGGCGCCGCGGGCAGCAGCGGTAGCGTCTGCAAAATTCCCTTCACCCCTTCATCCACGACCACCTTGTGATCGAGCGCGGGCAGAATTTTTTCCATCGATTCGAAATAGAGTCGGCGGCGGGTGATCTCCGGCGCCTTCGCGTACTCGGTGAGGAGGAGCGTGAATTTATCGGCATCGCCTTTCGCCCCGTTCACGCGGGTGAAGGCGTAGGCGTCGGCCTGTTTCTGTCGCTCCTTGGCGGACCCGCGCGCGTTCGGCACGGCGTCGTTGTAGATCGCCCAGGCCTGGTTGATCGCCGTTTGTTTTTCCTGCTGCGCCTGGTTGACCTCGTTAAACGCCGCCTGGACCGCGGGCGGTGGGCGCACCGTGGCCAACTGCACCTGCTGGATCTGCAAGCCAAGGCCGTACTCGGAGGAAAGCTTCGCCAGCCGGTCGAGCGTCGCGGTCTCGATATCGTGCCGGCCGATGGTGAGGACTTCGTCGACCGTGCGGTCGCCGATGACTTCGCGCATCACGCTCTCGGAAAGATCGCGCAAAGTCTGCTCCGGCTCGCGCGCGCCGAAGAGATACTGCTTCGGATCGGCGATGCGGTACTGCACGACCCAGGGAACGAGCGCGGTGTTGAGGTCGCCCGTGATCATCGTCTCGGTGTCCTCGGGATTGTTGTCGCCTTGGAATCCATTTGAGGCCTGCGGGGTGGTGAAACCGAACTCGAGTTTCAAGAGCCGCTGCGTCGGCACGATCGTGATCTCATCCACGTAAGGCACGGCGTAGGCGAGACCGGGCCCTTCGGTGCTGTGATAAGCGCCGAAGCGGAGCTTGATCCCGACTGAGTTCGTCGGGATCGAGACAAACCCGAAGAGGAGCGAGAAAAACGTGATCAGGATTCCAATACACCCGATGACGCCGAGCAAAAAACGGAACGGGTGAAAGGCAAACCCGGGCGGGAAAGGCGAGGCGGAAGAGGAGCCGGAGGAAGTGGTGATTTGCATCAGGGAAAAACCGAAGCGGTCCAAAGTCTACCACAGCCGCAGCGACGACCAACGCTATTCAACCTCGAAGCCGCTGAGCCGGCGCGCGATGAGGTCGCGGAAGGCGGCCCCAGAATTTGTCCTGTGGCGGGAACAGTTCTAAATTGCGCGAGGAGACTTGCGATGAATTCCCAACCCACCAAATCCACCAACGCTGCCGTGGCCGCGCTGCCGAAACACCTGCTCCAGTTCGCCGTCGACCAACGCTACGATGATTACACGTCGATCGATCATGCCGTCTGGCGTTTCATCATGCGGCAGAACACTTTTTTCCTGAAGGAATACGCGCATAAACTTTACTTCCAGGGCCTCCTCGACACCGGCATTTCCTTCGACCGCATCCCGCGGATCGAGGAGATGAACGAAATCCTCGGCAAAATCGGCTGGGGCTGCGTCGCGGTCGACGGCTTTATCCCGCCCGCGGCCTTCATGGAATTCCAGGCTTATCGCGTACTCGTGA
>JBPCRH010000398.1:0-3172 GCA_050997075.1 Chthoniobacterales bacterium | reverse complement strand
CGGTTGGGGTGAGCCGCGGATCGATCACGACCAGCTTCGCCTTCGTCTTCGCGCGCTCACGCAGGAGATAGGCAAAGGTGACCGGATGCGTCTCGGCCTGGTTCGTCCCGAGGAAGAGAAAATATTTCGCCGCCCCCAAATCTTCCCGGCCCGTGTTTTCATCCTTGCCGTAGCCGTTGGTGAAATTGCCCATCCCGAAAGTGGCGGCGAGGGCATTTCCGCCGGCGTCGTTGCAGACCGGCCCGACATCGGTGTCGTTAGGCGAACCGAGCAGAGTGAAGAAGCGGCCGATGATCGAGCCGGTCCCGCGCTGGAGGCGGCCGCTCGTTTTGTTCGCGATCGCATGCGCCTCACCCGCGTCACGCAAGGCGAGAAACTTTTTCGCGATCGTCTCGAGCGCCTCGTCCCACGAGCAGGGTTCGAATTTCGAATCGGGCGATCCCTTTGCGCCGCCGACGCGCTTCATCGGCTTGGTCAGGCGAAACCGGTTGTAGTAAAGCTGGGTCATCATCGGCCCCTTCACGCAGAGGCCGCCGTCCTGCACCGGGTCGGCCGTCTCGCCGAGGACATCGATGATGCGGCCGTCTTTCAGGTGCACCTTGAGCCGGCAATTCGAATTGCAGAACTGGCAGGCGCTGTCGACGATCGTGTCGGGCTGGAGCGCGCTGGAGGATTTGGTGAAATCGAAGCCGGCGGGCGGTGGCACGTGTTGTGGAAACAGCCCCTCCGCACCCGCTTGCGCGCTGCGCTGGAGCAGCGGCGCGGCGCCGACCGCGAGCGAGCCAATGAGACCGCCCCGCAAAAACTTCCGGCGCGAAAAGGAAGAAGAATCTTCGGACATAAAATCAGAATGGAATGACGACGTCGGCTTTGAGCGTGAGCGATGGGCTGGAGCCCCTGCTCGGAAAATTCCCCCAGGTTTCGAAAACCAGGTATTTGCAGATGGGAACGAGTACGCCGGCGGAATAGAGCCAGTCGCCATCGTGATGCTGCTTGATCGCGTCGGCGCGCAGAGTGAAGAGATCGCGCGTGACGAGGGCGGAATTCGGATCGCCGGAACCTGGGCCTTCGCCCGCGACGGTTCTTTCCCGGGTGACAACCTGCTTGCCGTCGCTCACGGCCACGATTTTCTTGGGCGTGATCTTGAACGTCTTGTCGAGACCGAAAAAGGGAAGCCCGTCGCCATCCTGCACTCCGCAACCCGCGGTCACGCGAAGAAATCCGAGGTCTTCGGTCAGCACGCCATAGCCAAACGGTTGCCCCGACCGATCGCGCTGATGATCGGTGAAGGCGAGATTGGCGACGCCGCCGGCGATCGTGGGCAGATGGTCGCCTAACGGATAGGCAACCTTCGCCTGTACCACCACCGGACCGCCGAGACCCGGATAAACATGGCTATCGGCGCCGAACTCGAAGCGCAGCGGCTTGAACTCCAACCCGGTCTTGAAACCAAAATTAAGGTCATCCCGCGCGTCGCCTCCGACCGTGCTGTAAGCCTGCAGGACGAGTGTGCCCTGCGGCGCGGTGTCGGCCGTGGGGATGTTGTTCAGGCCGCTGGGCGTGGCCAGGGTGATTTGCGGCAGCGCCGCGAGGAGAAGGCAGAGAGCGGGCGACCGCCAGAGAGATTTTGACATCGGATGATTCTGATTCTATGCGCAGATAGGCATATTTGAATTTGAATTTTCTTGTCGAGCACAATTTAAAAATCTTTTACCCTGCGCGGATGCGCCGGACGGATTGCAGCGAGATTCTCAAGGCCCTCTCCGATCCCAGCCGGGTGCGCCTGGTTAATGCCCTCGTCGCCGGCGAACTGAGCGTGAACGATCTCGCGACCAAGCTCTCCCTTTCGCAGTACAACGTCTCCAAACATCTCCGCGTCCTGCGCCACGCCGGCATCGTCACCGCCCGTGCAGAAGGCACCCAACGGCACTACGCGATCGCGCCCAAGCTCGAGCTCCGCGTCGATGCGAACGGCAAAATCCTGGATTTCGGATGCTGTTCTTTCGACTTCAATCGCCTCGCTTCTTAAAGACCCGCCCGGGTAGCGTGCGTCCGATGCTCTCTTTCCCTCGTAGTTTCACAACCATCCCAACCGACCAGCCACACAAACCTGACCGATTCGCCTAACCAATGAAATTCTTCACATCCTGTTGCGCGTTGCTCGCGCTTGCCTCCTTCGCTCAAGCCGACACCCTCAAAATCAATGGCTCAACCACGGTGAATCTCCCCGCCGCGGAAGGCGCGGAAATCCTGCGCGCGGAAAAGAAAATGGACATCACGGTCGACACGCAGGGCGGGAGCTCGGGCGGTATTTCCGCGCTCGGCGATGGCCAGGTCCAGATCGGGATGTCGTCGAAACCGGTGAGCGATGACGACCGCGCCAAGTATCCGAGCGTGAAGTTCAACCCGGTCCACATCGGCGAAGACGCGGTCGCGATGATCGTCTCGAAAGATGTCTGGGACGGCGGGGTCAGGAGCCTAACGAAGGAGCAGATTCAGGGTCTATACGAAGGCAAAGTGAAGAACTGGAAAGAAGTCGGCGGGCCGGACGAGCGCATCGTTTTCTTCAACAAAGAGCCGGGCCGCGGCACCTGGGAAGTCTTCGCGCATTGGGCATACGGCGATCCGAAGAAGGCGCCGCTGGTCAGCCTGCCCGAGGTCGGCGGGAATGAAGAAACGCGGAACAAAGTCGGCTCGACTCGCGGGGCGATTTCGCAGCTTTCCTCCTCGTGGGCGGACGGGAAAAAGGTCTTCGCGCTCGGGATCAAAACAGAGAGCGGCGAGATTCTGCAACCGACCCCGGATAACATTGCGACCCACAAATATCCGATGAGCCGTCCGCTTTTCCTGATCACGAACGGGGAGCCGCAAGGGGAAGCGAAGACCTTTATCGACTTCATGCTTTCGCCGCAGGGCCAGGAGCTGGTCAAAAAACATGGCTATCTCGGGCTCGATCAGTTGAAGTCGGGCACGCCGTGATCTCCGCCCGCTCTTCGTTACCGCTCGCGCTCCGCGCGCGCACACCAAGCCTAACGAAAAGCGCGCGCGTTGCTTTCAGCGGATTGGCGGTGCTCGCGCTGGCCGCGCTCACCCTCATCTCTCTCTTGCAAAGCCTGCCGTTCTGGGGGCAGGAAGGGCTCGGTTACATCACGGGCACGAAATGGTTTTATCG
>JBPCRH010000360.1:0-8334 GCA_050997075.1 Chthoniobacterales bacterium | reverse complement strand
AGGTTCTTCCACTGGGGTTTGTCAGCGCTTCTCGGAAGCTCCACGGGATCCTTCGACTCCGCTGCGCTTCGCTCAGGATGACAAGTGCCTCGACCCTGCGGCTTTTCGTTAGGCGGTTTTCCGCGGGCGGCCGATCGAAGTGTATTGGAAACCGAGCTTCCGCATCGTCTCGGGGTCGTAAAGATTGCGCCCATCGAAAACGAGCGGCGTGTGCATCTTTTCCTTCACCGCCGCGAGATCGACGTTCGCAAACTCCGCCCATTCCGTCGCGATAATGAGTGCTTCGGCCTCTTCGAGCGCTTCCATCGCCGTACCCGTCAGGCGCACGCCCTCGATCGCTTTTACCTCGCCCGCTTTCTCCATCCCTTTCGGGTCGTAGGCGGAAACTTTGGCGCCTTCCTTGAGCATGTCCGCGACGAGATCGATCGCGACGGAAGAACGGATGTCGTCGGTGTCCGGTTTAAAGGTGAGCCCCCAAACCGCGATTTTTTTGTCGCGCAAAACCCAGAGCGCATCCCGGATGATCTTGAGGAACCGATCCTTCTGCCCGGCGTTAATGCGCTGCACTTCCTTGAGGAGATTGAAGGGCACGCCGAGCTGCTCGCTGATCGTGATGAAGGCGGAGATGTCCTTTGGAAAACAGGAGCCGCCATAGCCGATCCCGGCGTTGAGGAAGTTGCGCCCGATCCGCCGATCCATCCCGATGCCGTCGGCCACTTTCTCAATGTCGGCGCCGCTCGCTTCGCAGATCGCGGAGACGGCGTTGATGTAGGAGATCTTCAGCGCGAGGAAGGAATTCGCGGCGTGCTTGATGAGCTCGGCGCTGTTGATGTCGGTGACGAGAATCGGCGCCATGAAAGGCTCGTAGACTTTCTTCATCAGATCGATCGCGCGTTCGCTCTGCGCGCCGATGACGATGCGGTCAGGCTTCATCAGGTCGGCGACGGCGCAGCCTTCCCGGAGGAATTCCGGGTTGCTCACGACGTCGAATTCCGCGCCGTGTTTATTATAGCGCTTGATCGATTCCGCGACTTTCTCGCCGGTCTTCACCGGGACAGTGCTCTTGTCCACGATCACGCGGTAATCGCTGAGCACGCCGGCGATTTCGCGCGCGACCTTCTCGATGAAGCTGAGATCGACGCTCCCATCCGCGTCCTGCGGTGTGGGCACGGCGATGAAAACGACCTGCGCACCATCGACGCCTTCCTTGATGCTGCCGGTGAATCGAAGCCGTTGCGCGGAGACGTTGCGATGGATGATCTCTTCGAGACCGGGCTCGTAGATCGGGACTTTGCCGGCTTGGAGCGACTCGACTTTGCGCGGGTCGTTATCGACGCAGATGACGTTGTGCCCGACGTCGGCAAAACAGGCGCCGGTGACGAGGCCGACATAGCCGGAACCAATGATTGCGAGATCCATTAAGAAGAGTGGGGAAGGGTTGGGCGTGAGCGATGGCTTTACGGCGGGTTGGTGCCGTTGTTGGTCGTGCCACTGGGATCGAAATTCAAATCGAAGTTAAACTTCGGAAAGGCCTTGAGGGTGAAGGTGAGAAGGACGCCGTATTCCTTCACGCTCCCGTTGTTCCGCACGATCCCACCGACCGACGCGACCCAGCTCGTGAGGTCGCGATAGATCGAGTAACGCTGTTGCTCGAAGATGTTCGTGGTCGCTTCGTAAACGCCGAACGCGCCCACGCCCCAGTTGTCGTTGATCCGGTAGTAACCGCCGATCGTGTAGAGGCTGCTATTGAGGAAGAACGGGTTATCCCGGAGGTAGCGATGCCCGAGGGTAATCTGGCTGTTCGCGGTCGGCTGGAAACGGATGCTCGTGTCCACTTCGGTGAAGCCCTTATCGAGCAGCGGCAGTTGCGAATCGATCACCAGCGTCGCCCACGGCACCGGGGTGAAGGAGAGCTTGTTGAAGACGTTCGAGAACTGAGTGCGATCGAAAGGATTATCGATGTTGACGTCGAAATAAGTGTCGAGCTCGAGCCAACTGACGGTGAGATCGTCCCGCCGCGTCTGGAGGCGATTGCGCACGCCGAGGCGCGCGATCGTCCAGTTATCAAGGGAATCGATTGAGGTGTATTGCGGGAAATCGATCGGCTTCAGTTTGGTCGACGGCTGGGCGCGATCGAACTGGAGAATCGAGAGCGGATCGGCCGTCGGATTCGAGACGTAGGAGAGATTCGCGTAGGGCTGAATGATGTGGCGCAGGCCGTCGAAACCGAGCGCGCGCGACTGCACCTGCTCCCAGGTCCGTGAAATTTTGAAGGAAGTCTCGAGACCGGCGTTGAAGACGCTGCGGAGCGTGTTGCCGGTAAGAACGAGCGGAACGGCCTGGCCGCTGGTCGGGTTGAACCCCGGATTCGGGAGCGGGAATTCCGGCGCCAATGGATCGGTCGAGGGTGTAAAAATGGTCGACCCGAGATCGCGCGTCTCGTTGTAATACGTCTCGCGGAAACCGATCCGGGGCACGACAGAGAGAAATCCGAAATAGGTGTTCGGATAGGTCAGCTGATGAAAGGTGTCGACCCGGAAAGCGCTGTAGTCGGTAAAGGGCGAGCCGGTTGGAAAATTCCGGCTCAGCTCCGCGATGCTGGTTTCGCCCTGGTAGAAGATTCCGGTCTTAAAGAGCGGCTGGCGTTTAATATCGAGATCCACTTCCGGCAGGCGCTCGGTCGTTTCGAAGAACTGGTTTAGTTGATAACGCGCGTAGGCGGTGAGCGCGTAATTCTCCTGCGTGTAAGTGGCGGCGACATTGTTGTCCGGGCGCGGATTGACCCGGAACTCCGACGGGAAAAAATCCTGGAGAATGAAGGGATCGCTCAACTTCGTGATGTCGGTCGTGAGCTCGAGGTCGTCGGTTACTTTCGTCCGGTTCTCCACCGTGTAGCGATAGCGTCCGGTCGGGATGGCCCCGCGCGGCAGGGAAGTGCGATTGAGAAGCGGGTTCTGATCCTGGAGGTAGTAAGTGGTAATCTTCGCTTCGCTCTTGTCGTCCTTGCCGTAGTGCACGGTGGCGTCGAAGCCGATCGCTTCGCCGCGTCGGGTGCGGTAATCGAGCCGCAGCGTCGCGCTGATTTTTTCCCCGATCGGGAAAGTAATCTGGCCGAGGAGTGACGGGCCCCACGAGCTCAGGTAGGCGGGCGCAATCGCGTAGCTGAAAGATTGATCGAGCGGCTGATAAAGGTAAGGCCACCAGAAGATCGGGATTTTCCCAACATACAAAGTGACGTTCCGGAAGATGACCCGGTCGTCGGGATAGATCCGCGCGCCGGTCGCTTTCAATTGAAAATCCGGTTTCTCCACATCGTCCGTCGTGAAACTGCCGTTTTTGATTTTGTATTCCGCGTCGGAGAAGCTGTCGATCGTCTCGCCGGAGATGAGATAGGGATAAGTGCCCGAGCGCATGTTGCGCGCGAGGATCGCTTTGCTATCGAGGTTGTAGGTCGCTTCCTCGCCGAGGTAGAGGGAGACCCCGCGATAAATCCGGACGTTGCCTTTCAGGAGCAGCTCGCGTTTCGCGGAATCGTACTGCGCGAAATCGGAATAGATATCGGTGTCGCCGAAATGAATCGCGACATGGTCGCGGGCGGTGGCGAGGCCGTTCTCGTAGGTCGTCTGGCCGGTCGAGTTAATCTCGATCGGCAGAGAGCCGGGACCGCCGAGGTCCTCCGCGAGAGCGGACCGGGCGGCGAGCAGGAAAAAAAGCGAGAAAACCAGCTTACGCATCGCGGGAGGCCGAAGGTAACGGAGCGGGCGAAACGTTGCAAAGTGTAAAAGGCCAAGGGGAAAACGACCCCTGAAAAAAGCCGGCGGATAGACCCGACTTTCGGTCATCCCGAACGCAGTCGAGGGATCCCGTGGAATTTCTGAAAAGCTCCGGACCGGCCCGTCTGCCCGTGGCGTTTCCCGGCAGCGCCCCGGGGATTCCTCGACTTCGTTCCGCCGCGCTTCACTCCGCTCTGGATGACAGCGCGAGCGCTGCGACCTGCTGGTTGAGTCCGCAGGTGGTCACGATCGCGCGCGACCACGGCTGGGGCGCGGCTGTGGGACGGAAATCCGCCGTTGCGCCTAACACTGGCGGCAGCTCCTGCCGTCGGAGCGCGAGGGCGGCGCAGATCACCTGCCAGATGCCGCCCGCCGCGACGCTCTCCCCCATTGCGGGCTTCGGCGTGTAGAGCGCCGCGCCGGGGAAATGGTCCGCCGCGACCCGTTGCTCGACGGCGTCGATGAAAGTGCCGTTCGCGCTCGCCACGAAGAGGTCGGCCGGTCCCTCGGCCGCGAGTTCGCGTCCGATTCCGTCGAGTTCCCTAACGAGCTCACGCTGGCGCGCGAAATTCCCGCCGGGATGGATCCGCTCGATCTCCACCGGCCCTTCTCGCGCCACTAAAACCGCACCGGCGCCTTCGCTCAGAATCAGGCCGCGCGCCGGCCGCGCGAACGGTTCCAGCGGCGGCGACGCACGCAGGAGGCGCCATTTGCGATAGGCGTCGGCGAGCAGCTCGTCGGCTTCCTCCGCGCCGACCACGAGGACGCGATCGAGCTCCGGATTCGCGAGGAGATCCTCCGCCATTTGCAGCGCGAGCAAGCCGACCGCGCCGTCGCCGACGAGCGTGTAAGTCGCGCCGGCGATCCCGAGGATGGCGGCGAGGTGACTCGCCGGAGCATTAAAAACCGTCTCCGGAAAAAGCAGCGGGCTCGCCGCCTGCGCGCCCTTTTCCACAATCTCATGAAAGAAGCGGCGCGTGTAGATAACACCGCCGTTCGAGATCGCGAAGACGAGCGCGGTCCGGGCTACGGCCACCGGGTCGAGCGTCACTTCGGCATCGCGCAACGCGGCCTGGCCTGCGACGACCGCAAAGCGCGAGATCGCGCTCGAGCGACGGAGACGCGGCTGCCGCGCCGCCTCCGCGATTGCTTCCGCGGGCACGCGCATCGCCACCGCCTCGGTTGCGTTCCACGATTTGCCTAACGACGAGACCGGTGCGCTCTCGCCGGCGCGGAGTTTCTCCCACACCCCAAGGAGGTCGCTGCCGAGCGGCGTGACCCAGCCCAGGCCAGCGAGGTGAGTGCTCATGGCTGAGAATGACGAAATCCTAAATCCGAAGCTCGAAACAAAAACCAATGACGAAATTCGAAGGCCGAAAAGAGGAGTGCGGGTGGTCTCAAGGTCGTCATTCGAGCTTCGTCATTGCTTCGGATTTCGAGCTTCGGATTTCGTCATTCCGCGTCCGCGCTCTCCAGTACCACCGTCGCGTTGGTCCCGCCGAAACCAAAGGAATTAGAGAGCGCCACGTGCGGCGCCCCTCCGCGCGGTTCGTTCGCCACGATGTCGAGCGCGAGATCGGCGTCGGGCGCGCGGAAATTAATGTTCGCGGGGAGAAATCCGTCGCGCAGCGCGAGCAGGGTAAAGACCGCCTCGATCGCGCCGGCCGCGCCTAACGAGTGCCCCATCATCCCCTTGGTCGAGCTGACCGGCACCCGCCCGAGCAGCTCGACGATCGCCCGGCCTTCGGCCGCATCGTTAAACGGCGTCGCCGTGCCGTGCGCGTTAACGTAATCGACCTCGCCCGGCGCGCGCCCGGAGCTGGCGAGGGCGCGCTCCATCGCCAGACGCGGGCCAATTCCCGACGGGTGCGGTTGGGTCAGGTGATGATTATCCGTGGAAATGCCGTAGCCGGTGATCTCCGCGAGAATCTCGGCCCCGCGCGCCTTCGCCGTGGCGTAATTTTCCAGCGCGAGAAGCGCCGCGCCCTCGCCGAGAACGAGACCGCTGCGGGCGCCGTCGAACGGCCGGCACTTGTCCGGGGTCGAGGCCTGGAGGGAATCGAACCCGACGAAAACCAGCTCCGAAAGCGCATCGTAGCCGCCCGCGAGAATGCGCTCGTAACGTCCCGCGCGAATGCACTCGAAAGCATGTCCGAGCGCGTTCGTGCCGGAGGCGCAGGCGTTCGCGATCACCTGGCAGGGAGCGGCGAGGCCGCAGGCTTCGAGCGCGTCGACCGCGGGTTTTTGCGGCGGATAATTCGCGATCCAGGACGGCAGATTCCGCGCATGGGCGTCGCCCTGCTGGAGTGCGCGATAATATTGTTCGCCAAAACTCATCCCACCGCTCGTCGTCCCGACGACCGCGAGTTCGGGTAGGAAATCCGGCGCCTGCGCGCGCACTTCGCGGAGCGCGACGATCATCATCCGGGAGACCCGATGGAGCCGCAGCGCCTTCCGGGTGTCGGCCGGGAGCGCATCCTCGAGCCATTCGTCCGGCACCTGCCCGGCCGTCTGGCAACGGGTCTGCGCGACGGAAAACCGGGTCACCGGCGTGACGCAATCGCGCGCCGACCGGAGCGCCGCAAGGGTCGCCTCGAGCCCACGCCCGAGCGGACTGACGATGCCCGCGCCGACGATCGCGACGCGGTGGCGAGGTTGCGGCGGCAGAGGCTTCCGTTCCATCGTCCCACCTTATTCGTGCGCCGGGGAGGCGTCTAATCCGTCGCCCTTTGCCGCAGTGTGTGCGTGGCCGGAACGTTCGATGCTTCTTTTGTAGACGCCTCTCTCTGAGAGGCGCGAGGGGCGCGCCGATTGCCCGACTCACGCCGGTTCCCGCGCTTCGCAGAGCGAAGCGTCTACCACGTCTGCCCAGACGCCGTGACGGCTTCCCGACCGCCGAGCAGAAGCCGCCGGCTCCCACCGGCCGCTTCATTTGGCGTCTGCTTGGGCTTGTCGCGGCCCAACTTAAGGAGGGCGGGAAGGCGCGGTTATTCCGCTTGCACGCAGCGCCGATTCACCTTACATAGCGGCCAGAAATAGCAGCCCGGGAAGTTGGTGAATCGGCAGTTGAGTTTTCAGTGACGATTTGAAATCCGATGAGCGGGAACAGTGACCAGGCCGCGTTTCGCAAAATAGAATAGACAGATCAGATGGGCACCAAACTCTACGTAGGAAACCTTTCCTTCAACACGACCGAAACCGATCTCCAGGATCTCTTCGCGCAGGCCGGCGAAGTCTCAGAAGTCACCCTCATGCAGGACAAATTCACCGGGAAATCCCGTGGCTTTGCCTTCGTCACGATGGGCAACGAAGCCGATGCAACCAAAGCGATCACCGAATTCAATGGCAAAACCGTTGAAGGTCGTCCCCTGACCGTGAACGAAGCACGTCCCCGTGAAGCGCGTCCGGGTGGCGGCGGCGGCGGTGGACGCAGCGGAGGCTACGGCGGCGGTGGTGGCGGTTATGGCGGCGGCGGTGGGGGCGGCGGCTACGGCGGCGGTGGCGGAGGCTACGGCGGCGGTGGTGGCGGCGGACGTCGCGATGGCGGCGGCGGGCAGCGTCGCGGACGCTAGGCCAGCGCACGAACAAACAATTTCAACCAAAGCGCCCTGGGAAACCGGGGCGCTTTTTTTGTTGCGCGAGAAAGCCAACCGCCCCGGCGGTGAAAGGCGAATCTCTGAACAACGGGCCGGCCGGAAACCGGTTCTCGCACCGCAGCAAAAAACTTATGGCCAAGAAATCGAACTCCAAGAAAATCGTGCCCGGCACCGATGAGGCAATCGCCATCCCGGCCGTCTCCAAATCCACTGCGGGCGCTGCCACCGGCGCGGTCGTCGGAGCCGTCGCCGGCCCGATCGGCGCTGTCATCGGCGGAGTCGTCGGCGGCATCCTGGGCAACCGCGCTGAGAGAGGTCACCCCGTCGTGCCGGCGTTGAAGAGCGGGGCGCGGCAAGCGGTGAGCGGAGCGCAAGCCGCCGTCAAGACCGTCCGCGCCGCCGTCCCGGCGACGAAGCGCGCCCTCGCCGCGACCCGCCCGCGGAAAACGAAAAAGACCGGAGCCAAATCATCGGTCGCGAAGAAGACCGTCCGGATCGCGAAGAAAGCGAAGAGCAGCGTCCGCCAAGCCGCCCGCACGGCGAAGAAGACCGTCCGCGCCGCGAAGAAGAGCGCGCGCCCGGCAAAGCGCCCGGCGGCGAAGGGCAAAGGGAAGAGCAAGTCGCGCCGTTAGGCGTTAGGGCTTCACCCCTCGTGCTCGTAATCGTCATCTAGATGCCCGCGCTGCAGCGGATCGATCACGAGCACGATGAGGAAAAGAAGCTGCGCGGGCCTCCCTTCCCCGGTTCGTTAGGTTGAGCGCCCGGCGGACTGCCCCCGGACGCTCTCGGCGCGCTGGAGCCCTTTTGTCGTTAGGCCGGCGCCTCAGGGCTGGGCATCGGGCGCCGCCGGCTGCTTGGGCGGATTGATGATCGACTGGTCGAAAATAGGCCAGCCCGCCTTCCGGGCATTTTCGGGCCTCCTCCATCGCGGTCGAGGCGGGCTGCACAGGAGCGCAGGGATGCCC
>JBPCRH010000332.1:0-3199 GCA_050997075.1 Chthoniobacterales bacterium | reverse complement strand
GCGATCAGGAGCGGGATCACAAGCAGGAGGGCGCCGCTTTTTCGCCTAACGAAAAGCAAGGCACCAAAAAACGCGGTCGAAGCGGCCGTGTGCCCGCTCGGGAAGCTGCTGTATTTCGAGCTCAGGCGCGGGCCGTGCCAGCCGAGTTCGTGTTTCACGGAAGGCCTCGCGCGGCCGGTCGCGATTTTCAACCCGCGCGCGGCCACCCCGGCGAGGGCGCAGGCGAGGATCATGGTCAGGCCGATCCGCACCCAGCGTTTACTTCCTCGCCACCAGGCGAACGCGATCAGGAGCAGGCCGGCGAGGACGTGCTCCGGCCAGTCGCCGTAGCGGCTGACGTTGCCCATGAAATGTTTCCAGCCGCGATCGGGATGGGCCATGACCCAAACGCGCGCGGTCGGGTCGAAATAAAAAGAGGCGACGATCGCGAGAGCGGCGAGGAGGAGAAGGAGCAGCCACTTCCAGGGCGACGCGATTTGTTTCATTGGGAAAAAAATGCCGGTTGTCTTTCGGCGGTAGCCATCTTTCAATCGCTCTCTTGCAACCTGCAATCCGCAATTTCGTGCTCCTCTTTTGCGGGACGCTGCTCTTTCACCTTGCGGGCACCTGGCTCCTCCCGCTGGTCGACCGCGACGAGCCGAGGTTCGCGGAAGCGTCGCGTGAAATGATCGAGCGCCACGATTACGTCGTCCCGTTTTTCAACGATCGCTACCGCTTCGACAAACCGCCGCTGACCTACTGGGCGCAGGTCGCGTGCTACCGGCTCTTCGGCGAAAATGCTTTCGCCGCGCGCTTCCCGAGCGGGCTCGCGGCCGCGCTCGTCGCGCTCGTTCTTTTCCAATGGGGCGCGCGAATGAGGATGGGACCGGCGGGCTTCTGGGCGGCGCTCTTTTTCACGCTCTCGCTCCAGGTTTTCCTGCACGCAAAAGCGGCCGTGGCCGACATGTGGCTCGTCTTTTTTGTCGCCCTCGCGCATTGGGCGGGGTGGGAAATGCTCCGCGATCGCTACGGCGGCACCTGGCGAAGTGCGGCCCTGCGGCCGAATACCCGCGGCTGGTGGTGGCTTTTTTATCTCTCGCTCGCGCTTGCTTTTTTGGCCAAGGGCCCGGTCGGCTGGCTGCCTCTCGGGACGGTCGCGATCTATCAGCGCTTCCGTCCGGTCCCCGGTTTTGCGCGCCGGTTTTTGTTCGTTAGGGGAATGCTCCTCGTTTTAGTGCTCGTGGCGCTCTGGGGTGTGCCGGCGCTGCTCCGCACGCAGGGCGAATTTTTTAACGTCGGTCTCGGCCGGCATGTCGTCGGGCGTTCGTTTGGGACGATGCAAGGACATGGAAGCACTTCCGTGCTCCTCGCGCTCGCGACGCTGCCTTATTATTTCCTGACCGTGTTCGTGAGCTTCGCGCCGTGGTCGGTGAAGCTGCCCTGGCTCGTCGGACGGCTCCGGAAACGACGGACTGATCTCGACGTTTACCTCCTCGCGGGTTGTGCGCTGACCCTCTTCATCTTCTCCATCGTGAAGACAAAACTGCCGCATTACATCCTCCCGGCGTTTCCGCTCCTTGCGCTCCTGCTCGCGCGGAACTGGCGCGCGTTTGGCGCAAAGACGGAGCAGTTGCGCCGCTGGACGCTGGTGACCGCAAGCGTCTGGCTCGCCATCGCGCTCATCGGTTTTCCAATTATCGCGCGCGGCTTTCCGGCGACGGCGCTCTTCGAAAAGGCGGAACCGTATCTCCAGCCCGAGATGGATTTCGCGGCCTACGATTTCGATGCGCCCAGCCTCGTCTGGATGTTTCGCAGCCAGGTCCACGGCTTTCTTTATTATAACCAGGAGGACGGCCGCGACGTCTCCGAGATTCACCCCGACCAGGTGCCGACTTTTCTGCAACGCCCGGGGCCGCATTTCGTCGTCCTCCCGACGAAAGTCGCGGACCAACTTTACCCGACCCTGCCGAACGGCTATAGGAAGTTCTCGACCCGCGGGTTCAATTTCGCGAAAGGGCGGATCGTCGACCTCACGCTCATCCTGAAAAACACCTGATTACTTTCCTGCACGGCCGCCTCATGAGCGCGCTCCGGCCCCGGCCAGCGCGACGGAGGAGCACCCCAGCGAGCGCGTGTTCCGACGAGTCGCCGAAACGGCTGACGTAGCGCAAAAAGTTTTCCAACCCCGGTCGGGATGGGCTGTGACCCGGGCGCGAACGGCAGCGTCGAAAGGAAAGGCGGCCGCGACGCGTGCGTGGCCAGGAGCAGGACGAGCAGCCAATTCCAGGGCGGCGCGATTCGGTTCCTCGGGAAAAATGCCGGTTGTGTTTCGCCGACCGCCATCTTTCAGTCGCTCTCTTGCAACCTGCAGCCCGCAATTTCGTGCTCCTCTTTTGCGGGACGCTGTGCTTCCACCTCGCTGGCACCTGGGCGCTGCCGCTGGTGGATCGCGATGAGCCGCGTTTCGCGGAGGCGTCGCGCGAGATGATCGAGCGGAGCGATTACGTGGTGCCGTTTTTCAACGGTCGCCATCGGTTCGACAAACCGCCGCTGACTTATTGGGCACAAATCGCGAGCTATCAGGTGTTCGGGCAGAACTCGTTCGGCGCGCGTTTCCCGACGGCGGTGGCGGCGGCGCTGACCGCACTGGTGATTTTCGCGTGGGGCGCGCGGTTGCGTCTGGCGCGCGCGGGTTGGTGGGCCGCGATTTTCTTTACGCTTTGTCTCCAGACTTATGTGCATGCGAAAGCCGCGGTCGCGGATATGTGGCTGGTGCTTTTCGTCGCCTCCGCGCACTGGGCCGGTTACGAACTCTGGCGCGACCGTTTCGGCGGAAGCTGGCGGAGCGCGGTTTTGCGGCCGCGCGCGACCCGTGGCTGGTGGTGGCTCTTCTATCTCTCGCTCGCGCTCGGTTTTCTCGCGAAGGGGCCGGTCGCGTGGGTCCCGTTAGGCACGGTGGCGACCTGCCAGTTCTTGCGGCCGGTGCCGCATTTTGCGCGGCGTTTTTTATTCGTTCGGGGAATGCTCCTCACCCTGGCGCTGGTGGCACTTTGGGGCGTGCCCGCGCTCCTCCGCACCGATGGCGAATTCCTCGCGATCGGGCTCGGCCGGCACGTGGTCGGACGCTCGTTTGGGACGATGCAAGGGCATGGCGCGCACTCTGTCGTGACCGCGCTCGCGTCGCTCCCGTATTATTTTCTCACCGTCTTCGTGAGCTTCG